>CAVIFG010000110.1:0-7248 GCA_963641955.1 Escherichia coli | reverse complement strand
GCTCTATACCGCCGCCGGAAAGTATCATCCGCACCGCCCTGCTGCGTATCGGCGCGGGGAGAGCAGCCAGCGCCGCGGCGTCCCAGCCCCTGCCTTTTTCCGCGCGGGAGAGCGCCTCCTGCGCCATGCTTTCGAGATACGCGCTGTCCTCGCGCAGGGTGGATGTCATCCTTGTCATGCCATCGAAGAGCGCACCGTTTATCTTCAGCATTTCGGGGATTATCGCGTGGCGTACCTTGTTGCGGGTATAGTCATCCGAAAGGTTCGTCCTGTCGGTGACGTAGCTTTCGCCCCGCGCCGCGAGGTATTCCTCCACCTCGGCGCGGGTGCAGTAAATAAGCGGGCGGACTATCCTGCCCCGCACGGGAGGGATACCGCACAGCCCCTTTAATCCCGTGCCGCGCATTAGATTTAGCAGAACCGTTTCGGCGCAGTCGTTGCTGTTGTGCGCGGTGGCAAGACGCGCGCCCTCGCCAAGCGAGGACAAGGCTCTGTCGAAAAAGTCGTACCGTATCCTGCGGGCGCATTCCTCGGAGCTTTCGTGCTTCTGCCTGAACTTAACGACGTCGATTTTTTCCGCCGTCAGCGGCACGCCCAGCCGCTCGCAGAGCTTTTCGCAGAAACGCATATCCGCGTCGCTCTCTTCCCCGCGCATACTGTGGTTCAGATGGCAGGCGTGAACGGTTATCCCAAGCTCGCTTTCGAGGGATTTCAGCGCGCACAAAAGGGAAACGCTGTCTGCGCCGCCCGAAAGGGCGACAGCGACAGCGCAGCCGTGTCCGAACATATCAAAATCATTTACTGCCTTTTTTACCTTGTCGGTAAATGAGATATTTGTCATAAATACTTCCTTATTGCTGACCGTTCGCAAGGCGGACTTCGATGTTCGAGAACTTCGTAAATTCGCCGTTCCAGCCGAGGTACGCGGTGCCCGTTTCGCCGTGACGGTTCTTTGCCACGATGCATTCGCACACGTTGGGGTTGGGGTCGGTCTTGTCGTAATACGCGTTTCTGTACAGGAAAAGCACGATATCCGCGTCCTGCTCGATGGAACCAGAATCACGCAGGTCGGACAGCATCGGGCGCTTGTCGGGACGCTGCTCGGGTCCGCGGGCAAGCTGCGACAGCGCTATTACGGGAACGTTCAGTTCCTTTGCCATTACCTTGAGATTTCGCGTTATTTCGGAGATCTCAACTACTCGGTTGCCGTTGTAATTTTTCACCGAGGACATGAGCTGTAAATAGTCGATGATGACCACACCGAGGTTCTTTATTCTTCTCAGCTTCGATTTTATCATCGAAACGTTGCAGCCCGGGGTATCGTCTATGTATATCGGAAGCTGCGCGAGAATGTCCGCGCCAGTCATGATATCCGACCATTTCTCCTTGGAAACGTTGCCCGTCTTGAGTGCTTCGGAGGGGAGCATAGCTTCGGAACTCAGCATTCTTGCGACTATCTGCTCCTTCGACATTTCAAGGCTGAAAACGCACACCGCCTTGTCGCGGTATTTCTTTCCGACATTCGCGGCAATGTTCATCGCAAACGAGGTTTTACCCATACCGGGTCGCGCCGCAAGTATGATAAGGTCGGATTTATTAAGTCCGAATATTCTGCGGTCAAGCTCGGAATACAGCGTTGCAAGTCCCGTCATGACGGGCTGGCCGCCGTTGCTTGCCGCCGCGTGGACAAGCTCGTTCAGCGCCTTTACGCGCTCGTAAACTATGCCGCTTATCGGCGTAAGGCTCTTGCTTTCCGCGCCGGAGCGGATGTCGTATATCTTCTGCTCCGCGTAGTCGACGATGGTGTTTGCGTCCTCCGCGCCCTCGTTTGCCGCGTCGATTATCTCCTTTGCGGCATAGATAAGGCTGCGGAGCATATACTTTTCGACTACGATATCGGCGTATTTTCTTACCGAGGAAATGCTCGGCACCGCCTGCATGAGCCGCGTAAGGTACTCCTTAGCCTGCTCGGCGGTTTCGAAAACGCCCTGACGCATACAGCCGTCCAGCACGGTTACGATATCAATGGATTCGTTGCCCATGCTCATCTGTATCATAACAGTGAAGATATCCCTGTTAAGATCAACATGGAAATGCTCGGGGTGGAGCGTTCCCATGACCTCGTTGATAGCTCCGCCGTCCATCAGTATCGCGCCGAGCACCGACTGCTCCGCGTCTAGGTTATACGGCAGGTTCACTCCCGAAAGGTCGAACTCTGCCATATCAGCCCTCCGTTACGGAAACGGTGAACTTTGCGGTAACGCCCGCGTACAGTCTTGCTTCTGCGGAGAATGTGCCGAAGCCCTCTATCTTAACGGCGATGTTTATCTTTTTCTTGTCGACATCGCAGCCCAGCGACTGCTTTATCGCCGCGGAAACTTCCTTGGAAGTTACAGTGCCGAACAGTCTGCCGTTCTGACCTGCCTTTGCAACGACATTGACGGTCTTGCCCTCAAGCTTCGCCGCGATGTCCTTTGCATTCGCAATGTCAACGTCGATCTTGTGCTGCGCGTGATCCTTCTGACCCTGAAGCAGGTTCATGTTCTTGGCGCTTGCTTCCTGCGCAAGACCCTTCTTTATAAGGCAGTTGATGGCGAAGCCGTCCTTGACTTCCTTTACTTCGCCCTTCTTGCCTGTGCCCTTGACATCTTCAAGTAAAATAACCTTCATGGAAATTCCTCCTTATTGCTGTTCGCTCTCCTGCGGTTCTTCTACGGGAGAGAAATATTCGTCAATTGCATTGTGGAGCTTCTCAACAGCCTCGTCGCGGGTAACTCCGTAGAGCTGCGCCCCTGCCATGGACTGATGTCCGCCGCCGTCGTCCTTTTTGTTGCCTATGCTCTCCATAATGACCTGAACGTTGACTTTTCCGAGGGAGCGCGCGCTGTAGCTCCAGCCGCCCTCTATCGGGTACACCGTAAACGACGCGTCGACATTCTTTATATAGAGCATTTCGTCCGCCGCCTGCGAGCATATAACGCGTATCCCGTTAAACGGCTGATCCACCACCGCCACTGCGCAGTTCTGGTGGTATATTTCCGCGGAGGAAACGATCTCCGCCTTTTTCGTCTTGCTTTCTATTGAGGTATCGAAAAGCTTCTTTACGGAAATAGTGTCCGCGCCGAGCTTTTTCAGATACGCCGCCGCCTCGAACGTGGAAACGCCCGCGCGCATTACAAAATCCTTTGTATCCAGCGTAATGCCCGCAAGAAGCGCCTCCGCCTCGGTGGGGTTGAGCAGCGTGTCGCTGCTGAAATACTGTATCAGCTCCGTTACAAGCTCCGACGCAGAGGAAGCGTTGCTCTCCTGCACCTTTATCGCGAATTCGCTTATAGCGCCCGCGCTGAGCCTGTGGTGGTCGATGATGATAACGCGGGATTTATCCGCAAGGTGCAGCAGGTCCTGATCCTCGACCTTTTTCTCGATATGCGTATCAACTATGATAAGCACCGATTTCGGCGTAAATTCGTTGAACGCCACCTCGGGCTCCTGAAAGATATTTCTGTCCGCAAAGCGCTGTATCATCGAAAGCGCGTTGGTTTTCGCGGGATTCTGCCGAACCACTGCATACGCGGGAATGCCCATGCGCTTTATCGCGCAGGTAAGTCCCACCGCGGCGCCAACGCTGTCGAAATCCCCGTAGCTGTGACCCATTATGTACACAGTGTCTGCGGTGCTTATCAGCGCCTTTATATTTTCCGCCGCGAAGCGTATCTTTACCTTTCCCGTTCTTTCCTTTCCGGGGGAGCTTGCGCCGTAGGGGATAAAGCCGTTGGCGGTTTTCATCAGCGCCTGGTCGCCGCCGCGCTCCAGCGCCTTATCCAGCATTTCGCTGGCGAAACGCTCGCCCTCGGCAAATGTCTGCGCCGTCGCGCCGATACCGATTGAAAGCGTCACCGCGCCCTTGTCCTTGACGACGATGTCGTGCGCCTTGTTTATCAGCGGCATTTTCTCCTGCGTCATCTCACGGACATATCTCTGCTCGACGACCACAAGGAATTTATCGCTGGATATCTTACGGAGCATTGCGGTGCGCTCCGCAAAGTATTCCTCGATGAGCCTGTCCACCTGAATGGTGACATACGCGCGCTCGCTCTCGCGGGCGCCGCCGAGAAGCTCCTCGTAATTATCCACCATGATTATCATTACGACGGGTCTTGTCATATCATAGGTGGTCTGAAGCTGCTTGTACTCGGTTATGTCGCGGAAGATAAGCATGGTTATCTTCTCGGTATGATCTATCTCGTCCTCGCCGAGGTCGAGTATCGACTTCTTCCCCGCCCTGCGGTTGTCAACCACGAATTCGTGCGGGTCGGAATAGACATGATACCATCTGTCCTTGTACTTTATCTCCCTGCCCTCGTCCTTGAAAAGCACCAGCGGCTCGTCCGTGATGATATCCACCGAGCTTTCATCCTCGTTGGGCTGGAAAAAGTTTTCGTTAAAGCAGTCGTTGCTCCAGATTATGCAGCGCTCCTCGTCCACCACCGCGACCGGCAGCGGAAAGCCGATAAGCGACATACTGTCCGTTCCGCGTATCTCGCTCGTAAGCTGCTCGAAATACCAGTATTCCGTCCTGCGTATCTGCACAAGCTTTCCGAGGGCGATGCCCGAAACCGCCACCAGTATCGGCAGCGAAACCCAGAACAGCACGGGATCGTTTCTGAAAACATAGCAGTCTATACCGATCAGAATAACGATCAGCGCGCACAGCGAATAAAGAAGTACCTTGCTCTTATAAAAGTTTTTCAATCCGTGGCCTCCTTATCGGATGATCCCGAAAAGTGAAGATATACCTGTCAGACCTCCATGATTATGGGCAGTATCATCGGGCTGCGCTTTGTCTTGGAGTAGATGTATTCGCTGAGCGCGTCGCGCATCGCGGACTTGATGTTGCCCCACTCGCGGATGTTGCGGTCGCAGCAGTTCTGCATTACCTGCTTCATGAGCTGCTTTGCCTCGTCGAGCAGCTCCTCGCTCTCGCGGACGTAAACAAAGCCGCGGGAAACGATATCGGGGCCTGCGAGGACTCTTCCGCTCTCGCGCTCGATGGTTGCTACAATTACCATCATGCCGTCCTCGGCAAGGTGCTTTCTGTCGCGGAGGACAACGCTTCCGACATCGCCGACGCCGAATCCGTCCACCATAACCTTGCCCGAGGGCACGCTGCCCGTGAACTTCATGTCAACGCCGTCCGTTTCGAGAACAAGACCGAGGTCGCTCACGAAAATGTTCTCCTCGGGGATACCCATGCCCATGGCAAGCTTTGCGTGCTTCTTCATGTGCTTGTATTCGCCGTGGATAGGCACGAAGAACTTCGGCTTGGTGAGGGAGATCATCATTTTCAGCTCTTCCTGACACGCATGACCCGAAACGTGCACCTCGTACATGCTCTCGTAAATTACCTCCGCGCCCTGCTTCATCAGCTCGTTTACTACCTTTGTAACAAGCTTCTCATTACCGGGGATAGGCGTTGCGGAAATGATGATGAAATCATTCGGGGTTATTGTTACCTGTCTGTGGTCGCCGGAGGACATCCTCGAAAGCGCCGACAGCGGCTCGCCCTGGCTGCCCGTTGTCGCGATAACAAGCTGCGCGGGGTCGTATTTATTGACATCCTCTATGTCGATAAGCGTTCCGTCGGGAACCTTGATATAATTCAGCTCCACCGCCTTGGCGATGACGTTGGTCATGCTTCTGCCGGAAATGGCAACGCGTCTGCCGTGCTTGACTGCCTCGTCGATTATCTGCTGTATTCTGTGGATGTTGCTGGAGAATGTCGCGATGATTATGCGCTTGCCCTCGGCGGAATTGAACAGGTTCTTGAAGCTTTCGCCGACGCTGCGCTCGCTCTTTGTATAGCCGGGGCGCTCAACGTTGGTGCTTTCGCTCATGAGCGCGAGCACGCCCCTGTTGCCCAGCTCGCCGAAGCGCGCGAGGTCGATTATGCCGCCCTCGATGGGGGTGTAATCCACCTTGAAATCGCCCGTGTGTACGATAACGCCCGCGGGGGTGTGTATCGCCAGCGCGCAGGCGTCGGGGATGGAATGGTTAACGCGGATGAACTCAACGGACATACAGCCCATCTTTACGTTCTGTCGCGGCTCCACAACGTTCAGCGAAGCCTGCGAAAGCAGCCCGTGCTCCTTCAGCTTGCCCTCTACAAGTCCGAGGGTGAGCCGTGTACCGTATATCGGAACGTTGACTTTCTTGAGAAGATACGGCAGAGCGCCGATGTGGTCCTCATGGCCGTGGGTGATAACTATTCCGCGGAACTTATCCTTGTTCTTCTCGAGGTAAGTGAAATCGGGTACAACGAGGTCTACGCCGGGCATTTCCTCATCGGGGAAAGCAAGTCCGCAGTCGACGATGAACATATCGTTGCTGCATTCGTAAACGTAAAGGTTCTTTCCTATCTCGTTCAAACCGCCGAGGGAGATAAATCTTACGGGGGTGGAGCGCATCTCGCGGGGCTTCTTCTGGACTACCCTGCTCTCCCGCGGCTCTTTCTGCGTGAGAACGGGCTTGTCGTCCTTTGCAGGGCGGCGCTGGGTGTTTCTGCGGTATTTCTTTACGGGAACGTTCGCCTTTTCGGGAACGTTATTGTTCTTCTTTGCGGGGGCGGAGCGGCGCTCGGTCTGCTCTGCCTTGGGCTCTCTGCCCTTCTTGGGGGCGATGTTTTCTGTTTCTGTTAAAAGCTTGCTGTTGGTGAGTAATCCCATTAATTATTTTCCTTTCTCTCTGCCGTTCGGCCATGACATTATCCCGACTGCACTGCGGCGCGGATACTCATGCCGAAAAATCGAATGTAACAATGCCCGACCCCGCGCAGGGATCGGATAATAAATAATTTGCGGCAATACGACCAAATTCCTTTTGCTGTAAAAATGGCATAGTTCGCCCATAATCGGGCAATGCCTCTCCCGTCATAAAGGAAGGATTATGTAAAACGCGGAATTGCAGAAAAGCCTGATGAGGCCCTCCGAGAGGTGAGTCCCGCTTGTGCGGGCAGTGGGTGAGATGTATCCGCGGACAGCTCCGCCGCGCAGCAAATGAAACCGTATCGTTGCAGCGTGCTGTAAATACAATGTCGGCAGTCAGCCGTCTTTACGGCCGACCGATGGACGCGGCGGTGAATGGAGCCGCCGATGTCCGTATATGTCACAAAAATATATCCTTAAATTTCCTACCGAACCGCGGCAGGTCGTTTTTTCCGCAAAAGCCAGAAGCGGACAAACACATATACAT
>CAVIFG010000109.1:0-7257 GCA_963641955.1 Escherichia coli | reverse complement strand
CCACTATATCCCGTAGCATTGTCAAAATATATTATAATCGAAACAAACAAAATAATCAATACCCAATACGCAAAAATGTCAAGTTATTTTTCACAAACTTATTCGGTAAACATGCCGATTTTTCTAAACTTATGATATCTTTGCATAAGAAGCGTGTCAATATCGGTATTTCTGAGCCTGTACACGGCGTCAACGAGATACTCGTAAATGCTGTCGGCTGTCTGCTCCTTGCTTACATGGGCGCCGCCCTCGGGCTCCGCGATTATCTTATCGCAAACACCGAAGCGCATAAGGTCGTCCGCGGTTATTTTCAGCACCTCGCAGGCGTCCTTTTCGCGGGTGCCGTCTTTCCAGAGGATAGACGCCGCGCCGCGGGGAGAAATAACGCTGTACAGCGCATTCTCGAGCATTGCAAGCTCGTCGCATACCGCAAGGGCAAGCGCGCCGCCGCTTCCGCCCTCGCCGAGAATTACCGAGATGACAGGGGTTTTAAGCGTCATAAATTCATAAAGGTTGCGGGCTATCGCCTCGCCCTGTCCGCGCTTTTCCGCTTCGATACCGCAGAATGCGCCTGGGGTGTCGACAAGGCAGATAACGGGACGGTGGAATTTCTCCGCCTGCTTTGCAAGGCGCAGCGCCTTGCGGTATCCCTCGGGATGCGGCATGGAGAAGTTGCTTTTCTTGTTTTCCTCGAGCGTGCGGCCCTTTACCTGTGCAATTACGGTAACGGGGGTATCGCTGAGGTAGCCTATGCCGCCGATTATCGCCGCGTCGTCGCCGTAAAGGCGGTCGCCGTGGAATTCCATGAACCGCGTGAACATTGCTGGGATATAATCGTTCACGGTCGGACGGTTCTTATGGCGGATAAGCTCAAGCTTTTCGCAGGCTGTAAGTTCGCTCATCTTCCCGTCACCTCCTTAGGAAATCCGTGAAGCTTCAGAATGTTGGAAATGCGCTTTCTCATCATTCCGCGCTCTACTATCATATCGGCAAAGCCGCAGTTAAGCTGGAATTCCGCCGACTGGAAGTCGTCGGGAAGCCGCTGGCGTATCGTGTCCTGAATAACGCGCCTGCCCGCAAAGCCTATAAGCACCTTCGGCTCGGCAATGATGATATCGCCAAGGCTCGCGAAGGAAGCCGTAACGCCGCCGGTGGTCGGGTCGGTCATTACCGCGATGTAAAGCCCGCCGGCGTCGCTGTGGAGCTTTACCGCGCCGCTGGTCTTTGCCATCTGCATGAGGGAGATTATGCCCTCCTGCATACGCGCGCCGCCGGAAGCCGTGAACATAACGACAGGAAGCTTGTGTTCCGTTGCGTATTCAAACGCGCGGGTTATTTTCTCGCCGACAACGCTGCCCATGCTCGCCATCATGAAATGGCTGTCCATTATGCCGATAACGCAGCGGTAGCCGCGGATGGTGCATTCGCCCGTTACGATGGCGTCGTTCATGTCGCACTGCTGCTGCATTCTCGCGACCTTTTCCTCGTACTTTGGGAAACCGATGGGGTTCAGCGACTTCATGCCGCCGTCCAGCTCCTTGAAGCTGCCCTTGTCGGCGGTGAGGTCAAGGCGCTCCTTCCATGTAAGGCGCGCGTGATATCCGCACTTGGGGCATACCTTCATGGCACGGACGAATTCCTCGTTATAAACAACGCCGCCGCAGCGCGGGCATTTGAAAAGCAGATCCTGCGGGATCTCGACGTCCTTTTCCGCCGTCTGAGCGGGCTGCTCGTCAACAAATCTCGCCTTAACGACCTTGAAAAGATCTTCTATTGCCATTCAGCTCACTCCCCCATTACATTCTTTCTGTTAAGAAATCCTATGTCAAAATTGCCCGATTCAAAATCCTCGTCTTTCAGCAGGCAGAGCTGGAAATCAATATTTGTTTCCACGCCCTCGATGATGAATTCGGACAGCGCCACGCGCATTTTCATGATGGCTTCCTCGCGGGTGGGCGCCTTGACGAGCAGCTTCGCGATCATGCTGTCGTAATACGGCGGTATCTCATACCCCGCGTAAACCGCGCTGTCTATGCGGACGTTAAATCCGCCGGGAACGTGCAGCGACTTTATCTTGCCGGGGCAGGGGCGGAAATTATGCCGCGGATCCTCCGCGTTTATACGGCACTCGATGGCGTGTCCCGTGAGCTTCACATCATCCTGCGTGAACCAGAGCTCCTCGCCCGCCGCAACGCGTATCTGCGCCTTTACAAGGTCGATGCCCGTTACAAATTCCGTTACGGGGTGCTCTACCTGAATACGGGTGTTCATTTCCATGAAATAGAAGTTTTTATCCTTGTCGACAAGGAACTCTATCGTGCCCGCGTTCTGATAGCCGCTGACCTTAGCCGCAGCCACCGCCGCCGCACCCATTTTTTCGCGGAGTTCGTCCGTCATGATGGGGCTGGGGCTTTCCTCGAGAACTTTCTGGTTTCTCCTCTGGAGGGAGCAGTCGCGCTCGCCGAGGTGAACTACGTTGCCATGATTGTCCGCAAGAAGCTGTATCTCGATATGGCGGGGATTAACGATGAACTTTTCGATGTAGACCTCGTCGTTTCCGAAGAACTGAAGCGCCTCCTGCTGAGCCGCAATGTAGTGGCTCTCGAGCTCCTCTTCCCGCTCAACAAGGCGTATGCCGCGGCCGCCGCCGCCCGCCGAAGCCTTTACCATAACGGGATAGCCTATCTCACGGCAGACGACCTTCGCGTCCTCAATCGTTCTCACAACTCCATCCGAGCCCGGAACAACGGGCACGCCTGCGGATATCATGGTTTTCTTTGCATTTGCCTTGTCGCCCATTGCGTCCATGACCTCGGGGGACGGCCCGATGAAAGTTATGCCGCAGGTTCTGCAAAGACGCGCAAATTCTGCGTTTTCGGACAGAAATCCGAAGCCCGGATGTATCGCTTCCGCATGGGTTATCTCGCACGCGGCGATTATCGCCTTTGTGTTGAGATAGCTGTCCTTTGTTGCCGCGGGACCAATGCATACCGCCTCGTCGGCGATCTGCGCATGAAGCGCGGATCTGTCCGCTTCGGAATAGACGGCGACCGTCTTTATCCCAAGCTCGCGGCAGGCGCGCATTATTCTTATGGCGATCTCGCCGCGGTTGGCTATAAGTATCTTATTAAACATTCTGTCAGCTCCAAGAATTATTTATCTCTGCGCAGCAGATCGTATCTCATGCTTCGGCAGTGGGCGCGGGGTCAGCCACAGCGAAGGATATCTCGGCGGTAACGACCTTCTTGCCGTTTACCGTTGCGACAGCCTTTCCGAAGCCGATGGGGCCCTTCTTGCCAGTCATCTCAACATGAAGCTCGAGAGTATCCCCGGGAAGAACGGTGCCTCTGAAGCGAGCCTTGTCTATGCCCGCGAAAAACGCGATCTTGCCCTTGTTTTCGGGCAGGCAGAGCGCGCAGACCGCACCCGCCTGTGCCAGCATTTCTATCATAAGCACGCCGGGCTGCACGGGCTGGCCGGGGAAATGACCCTTGAACCAGTATTCGTCGGGCTTGAGGTACTTCTTCGCGGTAACGCTTACGCCGGGCTCCAGCTCCGTAACTTCGTCAATAAGAAGAAACGGATCGCGGTGGGGGATTATTTCTTTGATCTGCTCAAGATTTAATGTCATAGCTGCTCCTTATTCTATCCTCATGATCTTCTGACCATACTCTACGCTGTCGCCGTTGTTAACGTATATCTCGGCAACCTTGCCGCTGAATTCGCTGTTTATCTCGTTCATGAGCTTCATGCTCTCGATTATGCACACAACGTCGCCTGCGTTAACTGTATCGCCCACCTTAACGAATGCGGGCTTCTCGGGGGAGGGGGAGGAATAGAACGTGCCGATTATCGGGGACTTGATTATGTTCCCGCTCTCCTCTGCGACAGCCGCCGCTGCGGCGCCCGCGGGAGCCGAAACCGCCACCGCCGCGGCAGCAGCGGGTGCGCCCATTCCCATAACAGCGGGAGGGGGCGGGGGGCACTTCTTGCCCTCGATAACGATGTCGATGTCCTCGGTGCTTATCTTGATCTTGCCGAGGTCGTTGTCCTTAACGATCTTTGCAAGAGCTTCTATGCAATCAATGGTATCTTCGATAGGTCTTACTTCTTTATCTTTCAGATTCATACCGTCAGTCCTTTCGTTGTCATTCAACGGGCTTCATGCAGATGCAGCCGTTGTGTCCGCCGAAGCCGAGCGAATTGCTGAGCGCAGCGGTTATCTTCATCTCGCGGGTGCCCTCGGTAACGTAATCGAGGTCGCACTCGGGGTCGGGAACGCTGTATCCGAGGGTGCGGTGTACCTTGCCCTCCTTGATGGACATTGCGGTAACAACGGCTTCAACGCCGCCCGCAGCACCGAGGAGGTGTCCCGTCATGGATTTTGTGGAATTTATCGCGATATCCTTTGCATGGTCGCCGAAAGCTATCTTTACCGCAGCGGTTTCGGTTCTGTCGTTCATGCTTGTGGATGTGCCGTGGGCGTTGATGTAGTTCACGGTGTTCGGGTCGATTCCCGCTTCCTCCACTGCGAACTTCATTGCCATGGCGCCGCCTCTTCCCTCGGGATCGGGAGAGGTTTCGTGGTATGCGTCGCAGGTGCTGCCGTAGCCGCAGATCTCCGCGTATATCTTCGCGCCGCGAGCCTTTGCGTGCTCGTATTCCTCAAGGATAACTATACCGCAGCCGTCGCCGAGGACAAATCCGCTGCGCTCCGCATCGAACGGGATGGAAGCCCTGTCGACATCCTTGGAACGAGTCAGCGCATGCATATTGTTGAACGAAGCGTAGCAGAAGCCGAGGTCGCTGTGCTCCGTGCCGCCCGCGATGGCAACGTCGAGATAGCCGTGCTTGATGGAACGGAACGCCTCGCCTATCGACTGCGTGCCGCTGGCGCAGGCAGTCGTAACGCAGAAGTTGCTGCCCTTGAAGCCCGTGCGGATAGCGACAACGCCCGCAGCCATGTTGCCTATCATCTTTGTGATGGTGAAAACGGAAACGCGCTTGTTACCGCGGTTGTGATAATTCAGCATTTCCTCCTCGGTGGTATAGATACCGCCGATTCCGCTGCCGATAACTACACCTGCGCGGAACGGGTCGATGTCCTTGAAATCCGTGCCTGCGTCCTTGAGCGCCTGCATGGTGGCATAAACCGCATACTGAACGATAACGTCGTTGCGGCGCAGTTCCTTTTTATCGAAAAGTTCGGACGCGTCGAAATTCTTAACGCGCGCCACAACGCCGAGGTTGTCGGGCTCCTGGTCGCCGAACCACGGTGCAAGCTCGAACCCGTGCTTTCCTGCCATAAGGCTGTTCCAGAGTTCTTCAGGGGAGTTTCCGCAGGGGGTAACTGCGCCCAGACCTGTGATAACAACTCTTCTTTCTCTTCCGGTCATATATTTATTTGTTCCTCCGAATTATTTTTGTAGATAGGTGATCACATACTCAGCCCGCCGCTGATCTCAATAGTCTGACCCGTAACGTATGCAGCGTCATCGGAGCAGAGGAAGCTTACAACTCCCGCCACTTCTTCGGGCTGGCCGTAGCGCTTCATTGCTATCTGTGCGAGCATTGCATTGCGCTGCTCCTCGGTGAGCTTGTCGGTCATGGGAGTCTGGATAAAGCCGGGGGCAACTGCGTTTACGTTGATTCCGCGGCTCCCTAGCTCCTTGGCTGCGGTTTTTGTCATGGCGATGACAGCGCCCTTGGACGCGGAATAGTTCATCTGCCCGGGGTTGCCGTAAAGACCTGCAACGGAAGCGAGATTAACTATCTTGCCGCTTCTCTGGCGGAGCATTACCGCGCCCACCAGCTTAGTCATATTGAACACGGACTTCTGATTTATGCGGATAACGGAGTCGTAATTCTCCTCGCTCATGCGCAGAAGCAGACCGTCACGGGTGATGCCTGCATTGTTTACGAGGACGTCGATGGTGCCGAAAGTTTCCTTTGCCCACTTTACCATTTCCTCGCACTGTGCGTAGTCGGAAACATCCGCCGCATAGCACTCCGCGCGGACGCCCATATCACGGCATTCCTGCGCTGTCTGCGCGCCGTAGGTGTCGAGCGCCTCCTGCGAAACTTCGTTTATAACGATGTCAAATCCATCCTTTGCAAGGCGCTTTGCAATGGCGGCGCCGATGCCTCTGCCTGAACCTGTTATGATCGCTGTTTTAGACATATTTTATCCTTTCCGAAAATCAATTATATGTTATTTTTGGCAATGTGCTGAAAAATATACTGCGGCGTTATCACACCTCAAAAAGAACCGAGCCGTAAGTAAGTCCCGCGCCGAAGCCAACGAAGCACATCTTCATGCCCTTCTTGACTCTGCCCGCCTTGCGCAGCTCGTCAAGGCAGACGGGAATGCAGGCGCTGGAAACATTGCCCATGCGTTCGATGTTGGTATAAACCTTGTCCATCGGGATATCCAGCAGTTCTGCGGCTTTCTTGATTATGCGCAGATTTGCCTGATGCGGGATTACAAGGTCGATATCCGCAACATCTATGCCTGCCTGCTCCGCAACATTTCTGACCGCCTTAGCCATGGCGTTCACGGCGAACTTATACACCGCGTGGCCGTCGGACTGGAGGTAGTTCTGCTTTTCGAACGTATCGAAAAGGTTGTTGTAAAACGGCGCCTGATCCTCGTGGAACGGGCAGTTGGACTGATAGTTTATCTTGCAGTAAAGCGCTTCAAATTCGTCGCCCTCGGCGCCGAGCATGGAGTAGAACTTGCCCTCGGACTTCCTCAGCACCGCCGCGCCGGACGCGTCGCCGAAAAGAATGCACATCGAGCGGTCGGTATAATCAAGCTGACCCGAAAGGCGCTCGGTAGCAACCAGCAATATAGTCTTGTAATGACCCGAAAGCAGGTACTTGTGCGCGATATCCACCGTGGTGATAAAGCCCGTGCAGGCGCTGTTGACATCAAACGCCGCAGCGTTCACCGCACCTATCTTCTTCTGAATAAGGCACGCCATGGAGGGATAGAAGAAATCGGGGGTGCAGGTGGAAACAAGCACCAGATCCACCTCGGACGGGTCTATCTTGGCGTCCTCGAGCGCTTTCTTTGCCGCCTCAACGCCCATGTAGTAGTTGGGCTTATCTGTGAGGATGTGTCTCTGTTTTATTCCCGTGCGGGGGGTTATCCATTCGTCGGAGGTATCCAGAAACTCCGCGAATTTGTTGTTATCCGCCACGAATTCGGGCACATAACTGCCTGTACCGATGATCTCTATTCCGCTCATTAAAAAA
>CAVIFG010000108.1:6896-7271 GCA_963641955.1 Escherichia coli | reverse complement strand
GTACATAATAACAATATGGGGCTTCGGCTACAAGTGGAACGGCTGAGCGCATGGAGAACGTAAAGCGAATAAAGCTGCGCTCCGCAAGGCGCTCGATAGCGACGCGGTGGATGGCGAACACGCTCGGCGTTATAGCGATACTGCTTATTGTGGCGAACGTGTCGATATACTACTTTACGCGGCAGTATTACTACGGCAGCGCTGAGAACTACGTCGTGTCCGAAGCGAACGCCACGGCGACCGTGCTTGCAAGGCTCTACGAGGATATGGCGGTGAACTATTCCTCCGAGGTGCGCAGCATAATCGAGAACTTTGAGAAAAAAGACCAGATGGAGCTTATGTCCGTCAATAAGAACGGCGACGTAACGCTCTCGT
>CAVIFG010000108.1:2844-6752 GCA_963641955.1 Escherichia coli | reverse complement strand
GACTACGAGAGCGCGCTTGCTTCCGAGGACGGGCTCGGGATATTCATGGGCGCGGACGGCGGAGAGAATATTCTTGCCGTGACGATAATTATAGCGCAGCCGAGCAGCAGTTACAACGCGCTCAGGTTCGTAACGTCGCTGGGGCTTGTGGACAGCCAGCTTTCCGCGATAATGACGCTTGCGCTGTCAGTCAGCGCGTGCGTTATCCTTATCGTTATCATGTCGGGACTCTACTTTGTAAAGTCCATATGCGTGCCGCTTGTCGAGATAAGCGCTACGGCGCGCAAGCTTGCAAAGGGCGATTTTTCCGAGCGCATAGTCATAAAGAACGACGACGAGATAGGCGAGCTTTCCCGTGTTTTCAACAACATGGCGGACGAGCTTGAAAACTCCGAGCAGATAAAGAACGACTTCATCTCCTCCGTTTCGCATGAGCTGCGCACGCCGCTAACGGCGATAAAGGGGTGGAGCGAAACCCTCGCGGGGGGATACGACCCCGAAACATTCAGCAAGGGCATGAAAGTTATCACCGGAGAAACACAGCGCCTTGAAAGAATGGTGGAGGAGCTGCTTGATTTCTCAAGGATACAGAGCGGTCATTTCTCGCTTCAGATGAGCACGATGGACGTTATAGCGGAGCTTGACGACGCGCTGCTTATCTACATCGACAAGGCGAAGAAAGAGAACATCACCATCAGCTATAACGAGCCTGAATTCCTGTGCGCGGTGTACGGCGACAAGAACCGCCTGCGGCAGGTTTTCATAAACATAATAGACAACGCGATAAAATACACCGACGCGGGCGGGTCGATATATATAACTGCCGAAAAGCAGGAAACAACCATGACGATAACCGTGTCGGACACGGGCTGCGGAATTGCCCCCGCAGACCTCCCGAAGGTAAAGGCGAAATTCTATAAGGCGAACAGCACGCGCCACGGCTCGGGAATAGGGCTTGCGGTGGCGGATGAGATAATCGCCATGCACGGCGGAACTCTCGAGCTCGAGAGCGAACTTAATGTGGGAACAACAGTCACGATTACACTGCCGCTTGCGGCAAAGCGTGAAAGGAGCGACTCGGATGAGTAAAAATACAAAAGACACGGGAAAAAAGACGAAAATAGGCGGTCAGGCGCTTATCGAGGGAATAATGATGCGCGGCGTGTCCAACGCGGCGATGGCTGTCCGCAAAAAGGACGGCACCATCGACGTTGAGGAATGGCCGCTGAAAGAGCGCAAGTGGTACGAAAAAACGCCGATAATCCGCGGAAGCATAAATTTTGTAACGCAGCTTTCGGACGGATACAAGTGCATGATGAAATCCGCCGAGAAGAGCGGCATGATGGACGACGACGGCAGCGAGGAGCCTACCAAATTCGAAAAGTGGCTCGAGGACAAGTTCGGCGACAAGCTTACGAATGCCGTAATGGCGGTGGCTATGGTGCTGGGCGTTGCGCTGGCGGTGGTGCTGTTTCTGTTCGTGCCGTCGTACCTGTTCTCGCTGATTGAAATGGCGGCGGGGGATGTGGATATCTCCATGTGGAAATCCACATTCGAGGGTGTGCTGAAGCTGGCGCTTTTCGTGGGATATATGGCGGTCGTGGCGCAGATGAAGGACATCCGCCGCACCTACGAATACCACGGCGCCGAGCACAAGACCATCGCCTGCTACGAAGCGGGAAAGCCGCTTACGGTGGAGAATGTCCGCCCGATGTGCAGATTTCACCCCCGCTGCGGAACAAGCTTCATAATCATCACGTTCCTTGTGGGAATACTGTTCTATTCCATCGTGCCGATAGAGCCGGGAACATGGTTCGGCATTGAAAGCAACGCGCTGGCGGTAATGCTCCGCGTTATAATAAAGCTTGCGCTGCTGCCAATCGTTGTCGGCATTGCATACGAGCTTATAAGGCTTGCGGGAAAATACACGAATGTGTTCACGAAGATAATCTCCGCGCCGGGCCTGTGGATGCAGCGCCTTACCACGCGGGAGCCCGATGATTCGCAGATAGAGGTAGCCATCGCGGCGATGACCCCCTGCCTGCCCAAAGAGGGGGAGAACGACAATTGGTGATACGCGAGCTGCTGTCCGAGGTGATATGCGCTCTTGCGGGCGTCGGGATAGAAAACGCGCGCTTCGAGGCGGACTGCATATTTCAGAAAGCGGGTCTGTCGCGGCTGATGTCGATAACCGAGCCTAGGGCGGAAGTAAGCGCGGAAACCGAGCGTTCCGTAAGGGAAATGCTTTCGCGGAGACTTTCCGGTGAGCCGCTTCAGTATATCCTTGGCGAGTGGGAATTTTGCGGGCTTCCGTTCGAGGTCGGCGAGGGCGTGCTTATCCCGCGGCAGGACACCGAAACCATCGTTGAGATAGCGCGGGAATACATCGGCGGATACGGCAGCGAATGCCGCGCCGCAGACCTCTGCGCGGGCAGCGGGTGCATAGGAATTTCCCTTGCGAAGCTGTGCGGGTGCAGCGTTAAGAGTTACGAGCTTTCGGACAAGGCGTTGGCGTATCTCAGACGGAACATATCGCTGAACGGAGTGGATGAACTTGTAACGCCGATAAAGGCGGACGTCCTTTCGGAAAGCACGGCGGGGGATGAGGAGTTCGACGTGATACTCACAAATCCGCCCTATCTCACCGAAAACGACATGAACGAGCTTCAGACCGAGGTAACGCACGAACCGAAAATGGCGCTGTACGGCGGCACCGACGGGCTGGATTTCTACCGCGGGATAATTCCGCTGTGGACGAAAAAGCTGCGCCGCGGGGGACTTATTGCCGCGGAAATAGGCATAAATCAGGAACATGACGTCATGCGGATATTTGAGCAGAGCGGCATAAGCGCGGACTGCGCCAAGGACGCCTGCGGGATATACCGCGTGGTTTACGGCATAAAGGAAAATTAATTTGGAGGTAATATATTATGGCAATGGATAAGAAAAAGGACAAGGCGCCGAAGCCTGTCGTAAAGATCGTTGACCCCGAGGAAAAGAAAAAGGCGTTAAAGACCGCCATGGCGCAGATAGAAAAGACCTACGGCGCGGGCGCGATAATGTTCATGGGCGAAAACAGGCACCTTGACATCGAGCACATCTCCACAGGCTCGCTGATGCTTGACCTCGCCCTCGGCATAGGCGGACTTCCCAAGGGAAGAATAATCGAGATATACGGCACCGAATCCTCCGGTAAGACCACCATTTCGCTGCAGGCTGTCGCAGAGGCGCAGAAAGCGGGCGGCACTGCTGCGTTCATTGATGTTGAGCACGCCCTCGACCCCGTATATGCAAAGAAGCTCGGCGTCGATATCGACAATATGCTGGTATCCCAGCCTGATACCGGCGAGCAGGCGCTTGAGATCATCGAAACGCTGGTGCGTTCCGGCGCTATTGATATAATCGTACTTGACTCCGTTGCGGCAATGACTACCCGCGCGGAAATAGACGGCGATATGGGCGACGCTCACGTCGGCGTGCAGGCAAGACTTATGTCGCAGGCGCTGCGCAAGCTGACCTCCGTTATCGGCAAATCCAACTGCGTTGCAATATTCATCAACCAGATACGCGAGAAGATCGGCGTTATGTACGGCAACCCCGAAACCACCCCCGGCGGCAGAGCGCTGAAGTTCTATTCCTCCGTCCGCATTGAGGTGCGCCGCGGCGAGCCCATCAAGGAAAACGGCGAGATCATCGGCAACCGTACCAAGTGCAAGGTCGTAAAGAACAAGGTAGCGCCGCCTTTCAAGGTAGCGGAGTTCGATATGCTGTTCGGTGAGGGCACATCCAAGATCGGCGAGATAATCGACACCGCCGTGCAGTTCGATATCATCAAGAAGAGCGGCTCGTGGTTCAGCTACGACGACATGAAGATAGGACAGGGCAGGGACAAGGTAAAGGCATATCTC
>CAVIFG010000108.1:486-2784 GCA_963641955.1 Escherichia coli | reverse complement strand
GCACTCCGATATGCTCTTCACAGATGACGATGAGGACGAAGCAGAGGAGGGCATTCCCGCAGAAAAGCCCGCAGCAGCACCCGCCGCAGGCGACGACGAGGATTACGCGGAATTCAATACAGAGGATCTTGAATAATGGAGATCACCGCGCTTGAGGAATACAAGGGCGACACATGGCGGCTGGAACTTGACGGAAGCAGGGACGCGACGTATTTCGTGAATGTTTCCGTCGTGAACGAGTTTTCGCTGAAAAAAGGGCTGGAGCTGAGCGGCGACGCGCTGGCGCAGATACAGGGCGCGGATACGCTCCGCAAGGCAAAACGCCGGGCGCTTTACCTGCTCGGAACACGGCAGTACTGCCGAGGAGAATTGGTGAAGAAGCTTTTGCAGAGCTACGACGAGGAAACCGCGCAGTCCGCCGTGGATTATATGATAGACCTCGGCTATGTAAACGACGAGGACTACGCGCCGAAGCTTGCGGATTACCTTATACATACAAAGCGGTGGGGACTGCGGAGGACGCGGTACGAAATGCTGCGCCGCGGGCTTGAGGAAAGCCTTGTGGAAAACGCGCTCGAAGATATCTCCGATGATGAGATAGACGAGGAGATAACTCACCTGCTCGAAAAAAGGTACAGCCAGAAAATACAGGATTACGACGACCGCCGCAGGACCATCGCCGCGCTGGCGCGGAGAGGTTATGATTATCACGCGGTCAAGCGCTGCATAGAAGCAATGCTGGACGGCGCAGAATATGAAGATGAAGAGGATTTTGACTGAATGAGTGAGAAGAGAAGAATGAAGGTAGCCATGGTATCCCTCGGCTGCTCCAAAAATCAGGTAGATGCTGAACAGATGATGGCGACCCTCGCCGACCACGGCTATGCATTCGTTGCGGAGCCGGGCCTTGCGGATATCGTGCTGGTAAATACCTGTGGATTTATCGCTGCCGCAAAGGAAGAGGGCATAAACTGGATAATGGAGCTCATAGAGCTTAAGAACGAGGGCAGGATAAAGTACATCGTTGTCACGGGATGTCTTTCGGAGCGCTACCGCGGGCAGTTCGCCGAGGAATTTCCCGAGGTGGACGCCGTTGTTGGCATATCCGAATACGGCAGGATAGCCGAGATATTTGAGGAAATGACTGCGGGCGAGCATATCTGCTGCTTCGGCAGCAAGGAGAGCCACTCCATGGAGGGCAAGCGCATACTCTCTACCCTGCCGCACTACGCATATTTAAGAATAGCCGACGGCTGCGACAACTGCTGCACCTACTGCGCGATACCGCAGATACGCGGCAGATACAGAAGCCGCCCCATCGAAAAGATCGTCGAGGAAGCAAAGCTGCTGGCGGAGGACGGCGTTAAGGAGATAGTTATTATCGCGCAGGATACCACAAGATACGGTCTTGATCTGTACAAGAAGCTTGCGCTGCCCGACCTGCTGAACGAACTGTGCAAGATAGAGGGCTTCAAGTGGATAAGAATGCTGTACTGCTATCCCGAGCGAATAACCGATGAGCTTATCGCCTGCATCCGCGACAACGACAAGATAGTAAAGTACCTCGATATCCCCATGCAGCACTGCAACGGCGAGATACTCAAGCGGATGAACCGCAAGGGCGACGAAAAGTCCCTCAGAGAGCTTGTCGCTAAGCTCCGCCGCGAGATACCCGGCATAACCCTCAGAACAACGTTCATCACGGGCTTCCCCGGGGAAACCGTCGAGCAGTTCAACGAGCTGGGCGAATTTGCGCAGGATATGCGCTTTGAGCGCATGGGCTGCTTCGCCTATTCCGAGGAGGAGAACACCCCCGCGGCCTCTTTCCCCGACATGGTGGACGAGGAAGTGCGCGAGCACCGCAAGGAAATCCTCGAGGAGCAGCAGGACGCGCGCGTAGGCGAGATGTACGAAGCGATGATCGGCGACGAAACCGAGGTAGTTGTAGAGGGCTACGACAAGTACCTCGAGCATTATTTCGGCAGAAGCGCGATGTTCGCCCCTGAGATCGACGGCATGATCTACTTCCGCGCACCCAAGGAGCGCGGCCTGAAGATAGGCGATTTCGTGAAGATAAAGATAGACGATGTTGTTGACAACAACCTTATTGGAGAGATAATATAATGAATCTGGCTAACAGGCTTACGCTGCTCAGGGTTATAATCGTCCCGTTTTTCGTGCTGTTTATGTGCCTTGGCGGAGTTCCGCTGAACTATTTCTGGGCGCTGGTGCTTTTTGGGGCGGCGAGCATAACCGACCTTTTCGACGGAAAGGTCGCGCGAAAATACAACATGGTGA
>CAVIFG010000108.1:0-476 GCA_963641955.1 Escherichia coli | reverse complement strand
TTTCGGCAAGTTCCTTGACCCGCTGGCGGACAAGATACTTGTCGCGGCGGCGCTGGTGTGCTTCACCGAGCTTGGCTGGACGGAGTCGTGGGTGACTATTGTGATACTTGCAAGGGAATTTGTGGTATCGGGTCTGCGCCTTGCCGCCGCTTCCAGCGAGAAGAAGGTCGTTATCGCCGCGAATATGTGGGGCAAGATAAAGACTGCTTCCACGATGGCGGCAATGGTGGCGGTGCTGGCTATGCATATCCTTTCGGATAATTTCGGCGTGCTCCCCGCGGAGTTCCCAGTAATACTTATCGGAAAGATACTTATGTACATCAGCGCGGTGCTCACCGTTATTTCGGGAATAAGATATATCTACGACTACCGCGAGTATGTCGACCCGTCGAAGTAAAACCGCACAGTAACAGTGCCGCCGCGAATTTTTGCGGCGGCACTTGAAATTTATATCAGATTATGATATACTGTATATG
>CAVIFG010000107.1:0-7304 GCA_963641955.1 Escherichia coli | reverse complement strand
GTTGTATGTGCCCTTGCGCTTGGACTTGAGTATCTCAAGTGCCTCGTCGTCATAACCGGGGGCGATAATGCCGTCGGATACCTCGCGCTGGATTATCCTTGCGGTGGAAACATCACACACATCGGAAAGCGCGATGAAGTCGCCGTAGGAGGACATTCTGTCCGCGCCGCGCGCTCTCGCATATGCGCAGGCAAGCGGAGAAAGCTCCCCGAGGTCATCCACCCAGTATATCTTCGCGAGGGTTTCGGTAAGGGGCAGGCCTATCGCCGCGCCCGCGGGAGAAACGTGCTTGAAGGAAGTCGCCGCGGGATAGCCCGTAGCCGCCTTGAGCTCCTTAACGAGCTGCCAGCCGTTGAATGCGTCCATGAAGTTGATGTAGCCGGGGCGGCCGTTAAGCACTTCGATAGGGAGGTCTGCGCCGTTTTCCATGAAAATTCTGGAGGGTTTCTGATTGGGGTTGCAGCCATACTTTAACTCTAACTCGTTCATAAAAAGCTCCTTTTTTACTTGTTCTTGTTTACTATGCGGGATTCGTACCTGCCTGTTTCGAGGTCGATGTATCTTGTGAAGAGGGAAACCTTGTTATCTGCGTTGAGGTTGTCCCATACAAACTTCGTGAATGCGTCGATGTCCATATCGGGGATGATAACGTTCTTCGGCTCGCCCTCAAAGCTAGGAAGTCTGCGGACGCCGTTCATTTCGCACTCGTCGCCTGCGTAGGTGTGGATGAAGCTGCCCTTGCCGTTCACGGGATTGCTGTATGCATATGTGAATCTGCGGCAGGAAGAACCGTCGCCGTCCGCGCTCTTGAGGATGGACATTGCGTAGTTCATGCCGCCGTTTTCGGCGTGGATTATACCCGAGATACGGGGGGTGTAGTTGGGCTTGTCATCCTCGAATTCGCGGGTGCGGAGGGACTGCTCGAATGTCATCTGCTTGTCCATCAGCTCGTATATCGTGTCGGTCTGGTCGCCGTTGGTGACGATGGTCTTGTTTCCGAGAACGCGCACGGGTGCGTAGATGATAAGGTGCGGGTCGACCATCTTGGAGGGGTCGAACGCCTGCGTGCGGATACCCTCGCCGTCCTCAACGAAAACGCGGTTACGGCTGTTTTCGCTTCTGCCCATGATGAAGTAAGCCGTTACAGCCTTTTTTCCGTCGGCGGATTTGCCGATAACAATGCCCCTGCCGTGGTATGCAAGGGAGTTCAGTTCCTTGTCCAGTGTGATATAGTCCATTTTATCCTCCTGTTATACTGTGCCGAAATAACATCTTGTGGTGTTCGGCACGGTTATCATTCCGTCATGCTGATATCTGTCGAAAAGTTCCGACAGCGCCGCGCGGAACGGCTCGTAATTATCCTCGCCCTGTCGCGGAGCGTGGCTCCTCGACAGCCTGTTGGCGATGAAATGCTCCCTGTCGAACACAAGGTCGTTCGGGAACGTGTATTCGGTGTATTCCTCGAAAAAGCCGGATACGGTTTCCTGAAATTCGGGGCGTATCTCGAACTTTTCGTTGTATCTGCGGGATATTTCGTTCATCTCGCATTTCAGCGGCGACGACCTGTCCTCGCGGTTCCAGAGAAGCAGCACCTTTCCGCCATCGCAGAGTATCCTGCGGCATTCGGCGCGGAATTTCTCCTTATCAAACCAGTGGAACGCCTGCGCCGCCGTTACGAGATTTACCGATTTATCGGGAAGCCCCGTTGCCTCCGCGGGGGCGCAAACCACCTCCGCGCCGCAGTCAGAAAGCATTCCGCGCATATCCGCGTTCGGCTCCACCGCGTAAACGCGGTATCCCGCCGAGAGAAGCTGCCGCGTGAATATTCCCGTGCCCGCGCCGATATCCGCGATAACGCCGTCCTGTGGCACTGCGCCGCGTATCAGGTCGACAGCGCCCTGCGCGTAGGACGGGCGCGCCAGCGCGTAAAGCTTTGCCCTGCCGCTGAATTTTTCCTCGTTCATGCTACACCTCGCAGAGATAGTTCCATTTTTTTGTGCGGAGTTTCTCGTTCCACGGGTTGACCTCACGGTACTCCCCGACGTAGACCGCCGTATCGCCGCGCACCGCCCACTCAACAAGCGTGTCAGGCACGGGTGAGAACATCAGCTTTACGCTGAATGCGGGCGGGGCGTCCTCCTCCGTGAGAAGCTCATGCGGAAATACGGTGAGCCGTACGGGGACGAGAAACGTCATCACATTTTCCACCGTGACTTCATCCAGCCAGTCGGTATCAAGGTCGCCCTCGTTTTCCTCGAGGAAGTCGTTAAGATACTCTGCGGAAGCGGCTTTCAGCGCGTTGAGTATATTCTCGGGAAGCTGCTCAAAATACTCTGCGCAGCGCTTAACGTAGCCCTCGCCGACTTTCTTGCCGAATAACTCCGTATCGCAGCGATACCTTGCGGAATGAAGCACCCCGCCGACCGCGTTGTAATATCCGCTGTCAGTTATCTCTACCCTGCTCATTTTATGATGGTAACGCCGTTTTCGACGGTTATCCTGTCCTCGCAGAAAAGCGAAACGGCGCGGGGGAGTATCTTCCACTCCGCCTGCTCCATTATGCGCTTCTGGAGGGTTTCGGGGGTGTCGCCCTGCTCCACCTCGACCGCCTTTTGCAGGATTATGGGGCCCGCGTCGCACTCCGCCGTTACGAAATGCACGGTCGCTCCCGAAACCTTTACGCCCTTTGCCAGAGCGGCTTCGTGGACGTGCAGCCCGTAAAATCCCTTGCCGCAGAACGACGGGATAAGCGCAGGATGCACATTTATCATTTTATTCGGGAATGCGCTGCAGACCTGCTCGTCCAGTATCGTCATAAATCCCGCGTATACCACAAGGTCCGCCTTTTCCTCTGTCAGCGCCTCGCGCATTGCCCTGCTGTATGCCGCAACGTCGGGGTAATCCTTACGGACAAGCACGCGGGTCTTTATGCCGTTGTTTTCCGCGCGGGTGAGCGCGTATGCGTCCGCCTTGGAGGAAATGACGCAGGTTATTTTTCCGCCCTTTATCTCGCCGCGCTTTTCCGCGTCGATGAGCGCCTGTAAATTCGTGCCGCCGCCGGACACGAGAACGCAGATATTCTTCATTGCCGCCCTCCGTTGAAAACTGCAAAGCCGGCAACGGGCATAGCTCCGCTGTCGGTCGCAGTGATGTTGTTTTTATTCGATGACAACGCCCTCGTCGCTTGCGATGGTTTCGCCGATAACGTACGCTGTTTCGCCGTTTGCGCGGAGAATCTCCACTGCCTTTTCGGCGTCAGCCTTGTCAACAACGAGCATCATGCCGATACCCATGTTGAATGTGTTGTACATATCGTGCTCGGGGATGTTGCCCGTGCTCTGGAGCAGCTTGAATATCGCGGGGACTTCGTAGCTGTTCTTGTTTATCTTTGCGGCAATGCCGTCGGGCAGTGCGCGCGGAATGTTCTCGTAGAAGCCGCCGCCGGTGATGTGGCTGATGGACTTTACGGTCAGCTTGGAAATAACATCAAGAACGGGCTTTACATAAATTCTTGTGGGAGCGAGCAGCGCTTCGCCGAGGGACGTGCCAAGCTCGGGGTAGAATGTCTTGAGGTTCTGCTCGTTTACGTTGAACACCTTTCTTACCAGCGAGAAGCCGTTGGAATGCACACCGCTGGAAGCGATACCGATGATGGCGTCCCCTGCCTTTACGGAGGAGGGATCCAGTATCTTGGACTTGTCTACGATACCGGTGCTGTAGCCTGCGATGTCGTATTCGTCGTCGGGCATCATGCCGGGGTGCTCGGCGGTTTCGCCGCCGACAAGCGCGCAGCCTGCCATAACGCAGCCGTCGGCCACGCCCTTAACTATCTCTGCAACCTTCTCGGGAACTACCTTGCCGATGGCGATGTAGTCGAGGAAGAACAGGGGCTTTGCGCCGCAGCAGATGATGTCGTTGACGCACATCGCAACTGCGTCGATACCGATGGTGTCGTGCTTGTCCATCAGCATTGCAAGCTTGAGCTTGGTGCCGACGCCGTCCGTGCCGCTTACGAGCACGGGTTCCTTCATCCCTGTAAGGTCAGGCATGAACAGACCGCCGAAGCCGCCGATGCCGGATATGCAGCCCGCAGTATTGGTGCGCGCAACGTGCTCCTTCATAAGACGAACCGACTCGTATCCCGCGGTAACGTCAACGCCCGCCGCCTTATAGCTTTCGCTGTAACTTTTCATGTTTTACCGTCCTTATTACAATGTTATTCTTCTATTTTGCTCTCAAATTTGTCCTTGGGTATCTCCTTGGGGACTTCAACGGGGTACTTGCCCGTGAAGCAGCCCGTGCAGAAGCCGCAGTTTGCGTTTTCCGCAAGCTTTACGACGCTGTCGGTGCTTAAAAATCCCAGAGAATCCACCCCGATGATATCTGCAATTTCCTTTACGGTATGCTTGTTTGCGATGAGGTTGTCCTTGCTGTCAATATCCGTGCCGAAGAAGCACTCGCTGATGAACGGCGGCGAGGATATTCTCATGTGTATCTCCTTTGCGCCGGCATTGCGCAGAAGCTTTACCACCTTTGCGGAGGTAGTGCCTCTTACGATGCTGTCATCCACAAGAACGACGCGCTTTCCGCGAACGGTTTCGCTTATCGCGTTGAGCTTTATGCGCACGGAGTTTTCGCGCATTCCCTGCGTGGGCTGTATGAATGTACGGCCGATGTAGCGGTTCTTTATGAACCCTACTCCGTAAGGAATGCCGGATTCCTGTGCAAATCCTAGTGCGGCGTCAAGTCCGCTGTCGGGACATCCGATAACAACATCAGCCTGACAAGGGTGCTCCAGCGCGAGGTAATGACCCGCGCGAAGTCTTGCGCGGTGAACACTTGCGCCTTCGATAACGCTGTCGGGACGCGCGAAATAAATGAACTCGAACACGCACATCGAGCTTTTCCCGCCGCAGTGGGTCTTTATGCTCTGTACGCCGCTGTCGTCAATTACCACGATCTCCCCCGGCTCGATATCGCGGATAAATTCCGCGCCGATGCTGTCGAGGGCGCAGGTTTCGCTCGCCGCAACGTAGCCGCCGTCGTCCGGAAGCTTTCCAAGACAGAGCGGTCTGAAACCGTGCGGGTCGCGCGCGCAGATAAGCTTTTTCGGCGACATTATGCAAAGGCTGTATGCGCCCTTGATGCGATACATCGCTTTCTCCACCGCCTCCTGTATGGAGTTGCTGACAAGCCGCTCCTGCGTGATGGCATAGGAGATCACTTCCGTATCGCTGGTGCTGTGGAAGATGGCGCCTTTAAGCTCATATTCCCGCCGCAGAGCGAGCGCATTGATGAGGTTTCCGTTATGCGCGATGGCGAGCGAGCCCTTTACATGGCGCACTGTCATCGGCTGGCAGTTTGCGGTGTTTACGTTTCCCGTGGTGGAATAACGCACATGGCCTACCGCTATCCTGCCCTCGCCGAATTCATCAAGAACTCTCTGCGTGAATACTTCGTTTACTAATCCCAATCCCTTGTGGGTCTTGAATACTCCGCGGTCGTTCACAACGATTCCGCAGCTCTCCTGACCCCTGTGCTGTAACGCGTACAACGCGTAATATGCAGAGTTTGCAACGTTCGCAGGCTTGTTTGTATATATGCCGAAAACGCCGCACTCCTCATGTATGCTGTTGAACATCTGTACCCCTTTCGTTACGGAGGGGAACACACGATCCCCTCTGTAAGCCGATCCGATTATCAGCCGAAGATGCGGTGCATTATCTCGTTATAAGCCTCTTCTACGCCGCCCATATCTCTGCGGAAGCGATCCTTGTCGAGCTTCTCATGAGTGGTGGAATCCCAGAAGCGGCAGGTATCGGGGGAGATCTCGTCGGCGAGGATTATCTCGTTGTGGAAACGTCCGAACTCGATCTTGAAGTCGATGAGGTCGATGTTGAGCTTCTTGAAGAAGCCGAGCATGAACTCGTTAACCTTGAATGCATACTTGGAGATAGTGTCGATCTCCTCCTGTGTTGCAAGGCCAAGACCCAGCGCATAGTAGCTGTTGATGAAAGGATCGCCCAGTTCATCGCACTTGTAGCTGAATTCCAGTGTGGGGGTCTTGAGGGGTGTGCCCTCCTCAATGCCGAGCTTCTTGGAGAAGCTGCCCGCAGCAACGTTTCTTACGATAACCTCGAGGGGAACGATCTCAACCTTCTTAACGAGGGTCTCGCGGTCGTTCAGTTCCTTTACGAGATGGGTGGGAATGCCCTCCTTCTCGAGCAGGCCGAACATATAGTTCGTCATCTTGTTGTTGATAACGCCCTTGCCTGTGATGGTGCCCTTCTTCTCGCCGTTGAAAGCGGTAGCGTCATCCTTGTAGGATACGATAACGTAGTCGGGGTTTTCGGTCGCGAAAACCTTCTTTGCCTTGCCCTCGTAAAGCTGTTCGCACTTATTGTACTCCATGATTTTGATCTCCTTTTCAATGTTTGTTATGTCCATGTGCCTAGGGAAGCGCTGATTAAATCTGGTGCGCAGATTGCGCCGCAGATTTTTCGTCAGATTGTACAATGAGGACGACGCAAGGCTGGTGCCTTGCTAGGACGAATTGTGCAATATGGCGGAAAATAAGCAAGCAAGATGCGTGCCAAGCCGTAAGGCGTGATTTAATCAGTGATTCCCTATGCACGTTACTGACTTGTTTCAGCCTGTGATCTCCTTGACGGTTTCCTGCATTTTTCTGTCGGCGTCGAGATTCTTTTCGTTCTGCTTCTTTCTGAAAGCTTCGAGCTTCTTTTCAAGCTCGATGTCGGAAATGGCGAGTATCTCCACCGCAAGGTGGCCCGCATTTGCCGCGGTATCTATGCCGACCGTTGCCACAGGCACCCCGGGAGGCATCATAACGGAGCTCAGCAGAGCGTCAACGCCCTCGAGAGCTTTCGCCTTTACGGGGATAGCGATAACGGGAAGCGTGGTGTTCGCCGCGATTGCGCCCGCAAGGTGCGCAGCCATTCCCGCCGCCGCGATGATAACGCCGAAGCCGTTTTCACGCGCGCTCTTTGCAAACTCCGCGACCTGCGCGGGGGAGCGGTGCGCGGAAAGAACTCTCATCTCAAACGGCACGCCGAAATCGTGCAGCACTTCGCCCGCCTTTTTTACAACGGGATAGTCGCTGTCGCTGCCCATGATTATTGCAGCCTTTTTTGTCTGTGACATCTGATCATTCCTTTCAAATAAAAATAGCTGTATGCATGAGAACATGATACAGCTAAAGTCACCTTTTATTTTTGTGTGCAATTATTCCGTAATTAACAGCCGAGGATAAATTCAATGAACCGAACTGAAACCGCAGACTCATC
>CAVIFG010000106.1:0-7310 GCA_963641955.1 Escherichia coli | reverse complement strand
GCTTCGGTTCGATTTTGTGCGTATTTGATGAAATTTAGTTAAAAATGTACAAAAATTTTATTAAGCGCATTCAATAATCAATGCTTTTTAATCATTGACAGATTTTGAATTAAAGGTTATTATATTATTGCAAAGAAAATTATCCTTCGATAATTTCTGCAACTCAAACAGCATTGAAAAAATGCGGTGCTCTGCGGTAAATCGCGGTTTTGCAAGAATTTCTCCGCAGGCAGTGGTTAGGAAAGGAAGAAACTAAAATTAAAAATGTTTGGACTAAGGTTGCAGCGGTTTCCCTCGCTGCGGCAATGGCAGTTCCCTTCTCGGGCTGCTCTAGCAACACAGCTTCCAACAATGACAGCACAGCTTCCGAAGGCGGCAGCACAGACGGCGCAGCTACAGGCGGCAAGCTGGTTATCGGCGGTATCGGCCCGATCACAGGCGCTGCGGCTGTTTACGGCAACGCAGTTAAGAACGGCGCTCAGCTCGCAGTAAACGAGATAAATGCAGCGGGCGGCGTAAACGGCATGACACTGGAGCTCAACTTCCAGGATGACGAGCACGACGCTGAAAAGGCTGTAAACGCATACAACACCCTGAAGGACGCAGGCATGAAGCTCCTCGTTGGTACAGTTACATCCGCTCCCTGCATCGCAGTAAGCGCTGAAGCTGCAAAGGACAATATGTTCCTGCTGACACCCTCCGGCTCCGCTATCGACGCTATCACGGCAGGCGACAACTGCTTCCGTGTATGCTTCACTGACCCCGGTCAGGGTAAGATCGCTGCCGATTACATCGTTGACAACAACCTCGGCACAAAGGTCGGCATCATCTACGACAGCTCCGATGTTTACTCCTCCGGTATCCTCGACGGCTTCAGAGCAGAAGCTACAGAAAAGGGCCTTGAGATCGCAGACGTTGAAGCTTTCACAGCTGATGCAAAGACAGACTTCTCCGTACAGATCCAGAAGGTAATGGACAGCGGCGCTGACCTCCTGTTCCTGCCTATCTACTATCAGGAAGCTTCCCTGATCCTCCAGCAGGCTCAGTCCCTCGGTCTGACCATCCCCGTACTCGGCGGCGACGGCCTTGACGGTCTTATCGACCAGCTTGGCGACAAGGTTGCTACTGCTGACGGCGTTATGGTTATGACTCCTTTCGCTGCTTCTTCCCCCGAGCCCAAGTCCGCTGCTTTCACAGCTGCTTACGAGGAAATGACAAACGGCGATGTTCCGATCCAGTTCGCTGCTGACGCTTACGACGCAGTTTACGCTATCAAGATGGCTCTTGAGAAGGCAGGCATTGACGACGCTTCCATGAGCGCTTCCGATATCTGCGACAAGGTTAAGGTTGCTATGACAGAGATCACCCTCGAGGGTATCACAGGCACAACAACCTGGACTGCTGACGGCGAGCCCACAAAGGCTCCCCAGGTTATGAAGATCGTAGTTAACGACGGTGTAGGCTCTTACGAGGCTATGTGATCTGCCGAAAGGCACCGGATCAACAAATTTCAGACCCGTATGTATGGTTCCGCGTTTTCGCGCGGGACTGTACGGGTCTTATTTGTGTAATATGGGATAAATTTTTTTACGGCAATATCCACTGCCGTAAATTAAAGCAAATTCCGCGGGGAGTTTGTTTTAATATGCGGCAGAATTTTCAACCCGAAAGGAGAGAGCTCTATGATGAGCTTCGTATCTTACCTTGTCAACGGAATAAGCCTCGGCAGTATCTACGCACTGATCGCGCTGGGATACACGATGGTTTACGGCATTGCAAAAATGCTTAACTTCGCCCACGGTGATATCATCATGGTAGGCGGATTTACGTTATTCACCGCAATGTCCACTACATGGTGCCCTGTGTGGCTCTCTGTTGTCATCGGAATAGTCGTCTGCACAGTGCTCGGCGTGGTTATTGAAAAGGTGGCGTACAAGCCCCTAAGAAACGCGCCTCCTCTTGCGGTGCTCATTACCGCCATCGGCGTAAGCTACCTGTTACAGAATCTTGCGCTGCTGATATTTGGCTCCGCTGCGCGGAATTTCACATCCGTTGCTGCCGGCGCTCCTCCTTTCCTCACCATTTTTGACGACGGACGAGCTCCCCAATTCTTCACGGCGGCTCCCGCCGACGCGGCGAAGCCCGCTATGACGATATCCATGGAAACATTCCTCTCCATCGTGGTATCGGTAGTTATCATGGTAGCGCTGACGCTGTTCATTAACAAGACCAAGGCAGGCAAGGCTATGCTGGCGGTATCCGAGGATAAGGGTGCGGCTCAGCTCATGGGCATAAACGTAAACGGCACCATCTCGCTCACGTTCGCGATAGGTTCCGCACTTGCGGCGGTAGCAAGCGTTCTGATGTGCTCCAGCTACCCGCAGATCAGCCCGTACACAGGCTCCATGCCCGGCATCAAGGCGTTCGTTGCAGCCGTATTCGGCGGCATCGGAAGCATCCCCGGCGCAATGATCGGCGGCGTTCTTCTCGGCGTTATCGAGCAGCTTTCCAAGGCTTACATATCCTCGCAGCTTTCCGACGCGATAGTTTTCCTCGTGCTGATAATCGTGCTTGTGGTAAGACCCACGGGTATCCTCGGCAAGAAGATAAACGAAAAGGTTTAAGGGGGTATTCACATGAGAAAAGTAACAAGAAGCAACCTTATAACCTTTGGCATGACCCTCGCATTCTTCGTTGTTTTCGGCATTCTTTCCGTAACGGGAGTGCTCGGCAGCCAGCTTTCGGGTCTGCTTATCCCCATAGGAATTTACATCATCCTGTCCATTTCGCTTAACCTTACAGTAGGCATTCTCGGCGAGCTTTCGCTGGGTCACGCGGGCTTTATGTGCGTGGGCGCGTATGTCGGCGGAATGTTCTCCATAATCACACAGGATACTATTCAGCCGTCATGGCTCCGCATGATAATCGCGCTGCTGATAGGCGGCGTTGCGGCGGCGATATTCGGCGTGCTCATCGGCATTCCTGTTCTCCGTCTGCGCGGCGACTACCTCGCGATAGTTACCCTCGGTTTCGGCGAGATTATCAAGGCGCTTGCAAACAACATCTATGTTGCGATGGATAAGGACGGCCTGCACTTCGGATTTGCAGCTTCCATTACCGATATCGACGCAGCCACCAAGGTGGACGTTACACAGGGCCCGCTCGGCATGAAAGCGCCGCAGGACACCAACCTCCTGCTGGTCGTAATAGTTCTGCTGGTGTGCCTCGTTATACTTATGAACTTCATCGATTCCCGCACGGGACGTGCCTGCATGGCAATACGCGACAACTACATCGCGGCGCAGTCCGTGGGCATAAACGTAACAAAGTACAGACTTATCGCATTCGTTGTTTCCGCGGCTATCGCGGGCGTTGCGGGCGTGCTTTATTCCCACTCGATAACCTCGCTGGTTTCCAAGAAGTTCGACTACAACCTTTCGATTCTGATACTTGTTTTCGTTGTCCTCGGCGGACTGGGAAGCCTGCGCGGCTCGGTCATCGCGACCATCGTGCTGTATGCCCTGCCCGAGATATTCCGTGAGCTAGGCGATTACAGAATGCTTATCTACGCGATAGTTCTTATCCTTATGATGATTTTCAACAATGCGCCCGCATTCATCATGCTGCGCGAAAGGATCGGCGCTTCCGCCCCTGTTCAGAAGATAAAGAATATATTCGTGCGAAACAAAAATAAAGCGGGAGGTGCGGCATAATGGAAGAGAACAAGACAACTCCCATGCTTGAGGTAAAGAACCTTTCGATACAGTTCGGCGGTCTGCGCGCCGTTGATGGTCTTAACATGACCATAAGGAAAGGTCAGCTCTACGGACTTATCGGCCCGAACGGTGCCGGCAAGACTACCGTGTTTAATATGCTCACGGGCGTTTATAAGCCCACTTCGGGAAGCATAATCCTTGACGGAAAGAATATCACCGGCAAGCCCGCCATTGTAATCAACCGCGATGGTATCGCGCGTACATTCCAGAATATACGCCTGTTCAAGAATATGAGCGTGCTGGACAACGTAAAGGCAGGTCTGCACAACCACACAAACTACACGGCAATAGAAGGCGTTCTGCGCCTGCCGAGATATTTCAAGGAGGAGAAGCGCGTCACCGCCAAGGCGATGGAGCTGCTGAAGGTTTTCGAGCTGGACGGCGAGGCGGAGCAGCTTGCGGCGAACCTCCCCTACGGAAAGCAGAGAAAGCTGGAGATCGCGCGTGCTCTTGCAACGGATCCGAAGCTGCTGCTTCTCGACGAGCCTGCGGCGGGCATGAACCCCAACGAAACCGCGGAGCTGATGCAGACGATACATTTCGTCCGCGATTCGTTCGACATGACTATCCTGCTTATCGAGCATGATATGAAGCTTGTTTCGGGTATATGCGAGGAACTTACGGTGCTCAACTTCGGTCAGGAGCTTGCGCAGGGCGAAACCTCCGCGGTGCTGAACGACCCGAAGGTCATCACGGCATATCTCGGAGAATAAGGAGGAAACGCTCATGGCAATGCTGTCAATCAAGGATCTAGAGGTATATTACGGCGCCATCAACGCCATCAAGGGTATTTCCTTTGAGGTTGAGCAGGGCGAGATAATCGCGCTTATCGGTGCGAACGGCGCGGGCAAAACCACGATACTTCACACTATAACGGGACTTGTCGGCGCAAAGCATGGTTCCATCATGTTCGGCGGAAAGGATCTGACCAAGACCCCCGCGCACAAGATAGTTTCCATGGGAATGGCTCACGTTCCCGAGGGACGCCGCGTTTTCGCACAGCTCTCCGTTTACGAGAACCTCATGCTGGGCGCTTACACAAGAAAAGATAAGGCGGAGATACAGGAGTCGCTGGAGAACGTATTCAAGCGCTTCCCGAGACTTCAGGAACGCCGCAATCAGTCCGCAGGCACGCTTTCCGGCGGCGAGCAGCAGATGCTCGCAATGGGCAGGGCGCTGATGTCCAAGCCCTCCATCGTACTTATGGATGAGCCGTCGATGGGTCTGTCGCCGCTGTATGTAAGCGAGATATTCGACATCATACAGGAGATAAACAAGAGCGGAACCACCGTCCTGCTGGTAGAGCAGAACGCGAAAAAGGCGCTTTCCATCGCGAACAGAGCGTATGTTCTTGAAACGGGCAAGATAGTGCTCTCCGGCGACGCAAAGGAACTTATGAACAATGACTCCGTAAAGAAAGCTTATCTCGGAGAATAACATCGGCAAAGGCATTGTTACGGCAGTGCCTTTTGTGCTTAGAAGTTGTATATTTTATACAAAAATGCCTTGACAAAAGGCATGAAATATGTTAATCTATAATTAAAATATAAGCAGGAGGGATGGCTATGGATAAGTTTATCGTTACCATCGCGCGCGGATACGGCAGCGGCGGAAAGACTATCGGAAAAATGCTCGCCGACAAACTCGGGGCGAAGTTTTATGATAAGGAGCTGATAAGGCTTGCGTCCGACGCAAGCGGTATCAATGAAGCGCTGTTCGGCGAAAGCGACGAAAAAACCTCGTCGGGCGTTTTCAAAAAGCCGAAGGTGTATAAGGGTGAGATCATTTCCCCGAGCGAGAGCAAGTTCACCTCCGAGGAAAATCTGTTCAACTATCAGGCAATGGTGATAAAGCAGCTTGCTGCGGAGAGCTCCTGCGTTATCGTAGGCCGCTGCGCGGACTATGTGTTAAAGGATGATCCCTCGGTAGTAAGGGTGTTCGTGTACGCCGACGAAGAGAACTGCATAAAGAACGTTGCGGATGTGCGCGGCATAACCGACCGAAAGGAAGCAATAAAGCGCATAACCTCCATCGACAAGGAGCGCGCCGCTTATTACAAGGCGCATACCGGCCGCGAATGGATCGACGCAAGGAATTACGACCTCTGCCTTAACAGCGGCAACCTTGGGTTTGAGAAATGCGTTGAGATCATTTCGGATTTCATCAAGATAAAGCTTGGCTGAGAAAAATGACGATAAAGGAACGCTTCGGCGTTCCTTTTTGTTTGTACGGATGGATTTAAAATGCACTATCGCCGCCGAAATCTTTCATTTTTATCGATTTAACGTGATATTGTGATGATGAAATAATTCGGCATTTTGTAGTAATCTTTTTGAAAAATACGCCCGCTGTTCGGCTAAAAATGTGATAATTCATAAAAATTGCGCAGTATTCCCGGATTTGTTGAAGTTGTTGTTGACAACGGGAGAAATCTGTGGTATCCTAATTGTATAGGTCGGCATTTTGCCGAGTGATTTTCTATTTTAAATAGGGTAAAAAAGGAGAAAACTAAAAATGAAAAAGATAATGTCCGTTCTTGCAGCGGCTGCTATGATACTTACAGCGACAGCATGCTCCTCGAACACAGCTTCCAACAGCACAGACAGCGCCTCCGACAGCAGCACTGCTTCCGAGGGCGAAACCACAAACAAGGTAGGCAAGGCAAAGCTCATCGCCGCCGCAGAGATCACATATCCCCCTTTCGAGTATTATGACACCGACGGCGTTACACCCATCGGAATCGATGTTGAGCTGGCATACGCCCTCGGCGAAAAGCTCGGCTGCGAAGTCGAGATGGTAAACACAGGCTGGGACGGCATCTTCGCAGGCCTTGACAAGGGCGACTACGATATGCTTATCTCCGGCGTTACCATCACCCCTGACAGACTGCTGGATTACGACTTCTCCGATCCTTATATCGAGAACTACCAGTCCATTAACGTTCTTGCGGACGGCACAGTAAAGCCCAAGTCCCCCGCAGAGCTTGACGGCCTGAGAGTCGGCTATCAGGAGGAAACAACATCCGATATCTACCTTACCGACTACATCGCAAAGAACGGCATCAATGTTGAAACCTACGAGTACCCCTCCATCATGAATGCATGGGATGACCTTGCAAACGGCAGACTTGACGCCGTTATCGTAGACAGCACAGTTGCTACCATCTACCTTGCAGATTCCAAGTACGAGCAGACATGGAACCAGTCCTCCGAGCCTGATTCCGTTCCCGAGCAGTTCGCTATCTGCTTCAAGAAGGGCAGCGAGCTGAAGGATCCCGTAAACGAGGCTCTCGCAGAGATCAAGGCTGACGGCACACTGGACAAGATCCTTAACACATATTTCTGATAAAGCAAATTTGTAACTTTTTCATCAGGCAGACAGACAGTGCGATGTCTGCCTGATGTTGTTGATAAGATTTTTATGAGAGGAAATCCGCAAAATGAGTGAAGCTACCAATACGGAAAAAACAAAGAAGAAGTTCCCTCTGAAATACAAGGTGCTTCTGATAATTCTCGCGGTGCTCGTGGCTGTCAG
>CAVIFG010000105.1:0-7333 GCA_963641955.1 Escherichia coli | reverse complement strand
GCCCTTGCGGAAGCTATGCTGTACAAATGCGGCCTTACCGACAGAATGGGCAACACCGCTGACGGAAGCACAGTCTGCGACTTCGACCCCGAAGAGATAAAGCGGAAGATCTCGATAAACGCCTCTGCTGCCAATGCCGTCTGGAACGGCACGAAAATAAACATCATCGACGCTCCCGGTCAGTTCGACTTCGCGGGTGGAATGTACGAGGGCGTCCGCGCGGCGGAAAGCGTTATCATCACCGTCAATGGCAAGGACGGCGTTTGCCCCGGCACATTAAAGGCGTACCGCCTTGCAAATTCCAAGGGAAAGGCGTGTATGCTCGCCGTTACCTGCATGGAGGTAGAAAACAGCGACTTCTACCGCGTTTTCACGCAGATGAAAACCGTATTCGGCCCGTCCGTGTGCCCCATCGTTGTTCCGTATGACAAGAACGGCCCCGTTGAAGCTTACATAAACCTGCTCACCATGAAAGCGTATAATTATGATAAAAAGGGCGTTCCCACCGAGGTTCCCATGCCCGCTTCCGAAAACCGCATCGCAGGTCTGCGGGCGGCAATGGCGGAAGCAGTTGCCGAAACCAACGAGGAATTTATGGATAAGTTCTTCAGCGGCGAGGAATTCACTCACGAGGAGCTTGTAAAGGGCATCCACGACGGCGTTGCTGCGGGCACGATAACCCCCGTTGTTTGCTGCGCGAACGATACCCTCTCGGGCGTGGATATGCTGCTGGACGCAGTCACCACCATGCTCCCCTCTCCCAACGAAAGAAAGCTCGAAAAGCTGGACGGCGAGATCGTTGACTACGACGAGAACAAGCCCCTCAAGGCTGTTGTATTCAAGACCGTTGCCGACCCGTTCGTAGGAAAGATAAGCTACGTTAAAGTAGTTCAGGGCAAGCTTACGGCTAAGTCCGAGCCTGTCAATGCCAACGGCGGCGGTGCGCTCCGCTTCGGAAAACTCGTCACCGTATGCGGAAAGAAGCAGGATGATGTTACCGAAGTCAACGCGGGCGATATCGCTGCTGTCACAAAGCTTGACGCAAACACCGGCGACACCCTCTGCGACCCTGCGGATGTGCGCGCACTCGAGGGCATCGACTTCCCGAAGCCCTGCTATTTCAGAGCCGTAAAGCTCACCAGCGGCGACGAGGGCAAGCTTTCCACCGCGATACGCAGGCTGCTTGAAGAGGACAGGACCCTCGAATACATTCACAACCACGAAACCCACGAGCGCATTATCGGCGGCTTGGGCGAAATGCACCTCGACATCGCGGCTGCTAAACTCAAGAGCAAGTTCGGCATGGACGTTACACTCTCCGCGCCGAAGATAGCGTACCGCGAAGCGATAAGCAAGAAAGTCACCATCGAAAGCAAATACAAGAAGCAGTCCGGCGGACACGGTCAGTACGGTCATGTTAAGATAGAATTTGAGCCCTGCGACAGCGACAGCCTTGTTTTTGAGGAGAAGATATTCGGCGGCTCTGTTCCGAAAAACTTCTTCCCTGCGATAGAAAAGGGACTTGTTGAAGCGGCAGAAAAGGGCAGCATAGGCGGCTACCCCGTCGTAAGGGTAAAGGCTACGCTTATCGACGGCAGCTACCATCCCGTGGACAGCTCCGAAATGGCGTTCAAAACCGCGGCTTCCATGGCGTTCCGCGACTGCCTTAAAGATGCGGCTCCGTACCTGCTGGAACCGCTCCAGAACATGACAATTCTTGTTCCCGACGACAAGCAGGGCGACGTTATGAGCGTGCTTTCCAAGCGCCGCGGCAGCGTCCTCGGAATGAACAGCACAGGCAACGGCATGACAGAGCTCACCGCCGAAGCCCCCGAAGCGGAAATGCAGGATTTTGCGCTGGTACTCCGACAGATAACACAGGGTCTTGGCGAATTCACCGCTGAATTCTCGAGATACGAAATGCTCCCCGCAGGCGCGGAGATCAAGGCATAAAATACAGGCGCCGCACGAAAAAACGTGCGGCGTTTTGCTGTGTAATTTTCCCGTAATACAAAAAACTCCCGCCCATGCAGGCGGGAGAATTTCTTGTTATTTTATCCGAAAAGCGCTTCGTTCAGCCATACGAACGCTGTGTCAAGCGATTCGTACAGACCTGTGAACTCGCCCTTTCTGCCCTTGGCAACATCCTCCATACTGCGAGGAATAAGCTGAACAAGGATCTTGTTGGGTATTTCGGTATCGTTCACGGTCTTGGTGTCCTTGATGGTGAGCTTTGCCGCAAACTTGTCGCCGCCGCTGCCGTAGAATATCGTGTCGCCGCTGCGGATAAGCGGATAACCTCTGTAATAAAATAAATTGTTGTCAGCCATTATAATACCTCCGTCCGAAGGGCATACCGCGAAACCGCGGTGGTGCCATGACCCTGTGCTGCTCTGTTCCCGCGGCGGAGCACAGGCCCCCCGCCGCAGATATGATTTACCAGTTAAGTTCAACGGTGCCGCCTTCGAGCACTGCCTGAATGTTGCTGAGAAGTCGTTCGGTGTATATCTCGCGAACCTTGAACAGTACCGAGCCGTTGACCTTGATGATGTTCTTGCGGTCGTCGGACTGATAATATTCAAGCGTGTCGTGGTCGGTGCCGTAGGAGTCGACGTATTCGTCCCTGTACTTGAATGTTACGGAAGCGACAAGATCGCCCTCGGGTTCATCAAAATACAGTTCCTCGCCCACGGAAGCGATAAGATGCTGATACAGCTCGCGGAACTTCTGCCCGCTTATCTCCTCTCCGTTGCAGTATATCGTATTCTCGGAGGCGTCGCCCTCGATCTTGAATACATACTCCGCGTCGGCGGTCTTTACCGTTACGGTGTCCACCGTGTAGATATACGGGGATACGGGTCTGCGGGACATCACGCTCTGAACCGTGAATGTATACCACGGCGCGCTGTCCTTAGCGATGGAATAGATACCGCCCTCGCCCTCGAACATCGCGTAGTAACCGGTTACGGTTTTAAGCGACGGTGTGTCGGCGCTGTCCGTTTCGGTTATTTCGGTTATCTCGTTTCCGAGAAGAAGCACCCTGCGCTTGTTGCCGTATTTGAAAGTTATCCTTACGAACGGGTCGTCAAGTCCCGTTGCGGCAAGGTTTTCCTCCGTCTGCTCGATGTATTCGCAGGAAGCCATTGAAAGCCCGTACAGACCGTAGCAGAGCGTCTGACCCTTGGTGGAATCGACCTCGGCGGAAATAGGCGAGATAAATCTGTGGGAATTGAACGTGGTGATTATCGCGTCCTCATCCTCGGAAGCCTCCGCGACATCGTACATATAGCGTATTTCAACGGGTTCATCCATGTCCTTGCGCTCGATTATGAGATAATCAAGCTCCAGCGGATCGTTTGCGTCATACGCGTCGGTCATAACAAGGCTCACGAAGTCCTTGATGTCATAATATGCGCTGCCGACGGTGTAGTAGCTTACAAGGTGAACATCGCTGCTGTCCTTGAAGCGGAAATACGCGGACGTCGTGCTCGCGGGGTTCTGTATGCCGAAGCAAAGCTCCGCCTTTGTACCGTCGTCGAAGTTTACCTCAACGGAAGCCTCGGGATCCTTTAAGCCGTACTTTTCGAGATCCTCTGCGTTTTCTTCAACAAGGCTCTTGGTGTCGAACGCCGCCATGTTCTTTATGAACGCATTTACGGTGGTGTCGTTAGGAGTAAGCCCCTTCATTTCCTCGCTGGTCCAGTAATACTCGGAGGAAGAGGAAACGTTGCCGTCGTCATCCGTTGTGGAAACAACGCGCTCGTTGCGTGTGAATGTGAACTCTCCGCTCGCATTGTGAACGGTAACGGAAGTCACCTCGTCGCGCTCATGGTCGGTGACGGTTATCGACGTGGAAGCATCGCTGGAGCTTTCCTCGACGGAAGAAGTATCCTCCTCCTCGGGCTTTGTGAGCATCAGCACCAGCAGCACTGCCCCGAGTATGAGCAGCACCGCCGCCGCGATGATAACGGTTTTTGTGGTTTTAGAAAGCTTTGCCATTTATCTGTGCCTCCTGCGCACCCAGATAACGATACCGAGCACGATAACAACAACGGGGATAACGATGCAGAGAACCACCGCGAGGACATTCGCCGTCTGCGCGTTCATATCAAACGTTACGTTGGAGAAGGACTTGGTCTTGATGGTGATGGAGTCCTCCTTGCCCGTGATGTAGTTGAACATATTGATGAAGAAATCCTGGTTGTTTGCATTGCTCAGCGACATGAATGTGCTGCTGGAAAGCTGCGTGGAGCCGAACACCGCCAGTCTGCTGACTGCCTGCGTATCGGAGTGCACCTTGTATGCAACAACGGCGTCGTTGAATGTGCCGCTCTCCGCCTCGTCGTAGGAGAACTTCTCGTCGTCGCCGAGGTCGAGGGGATAAAGGAACGCCTTGTCGTAGGTGGTCATGAGGACTTCTGTTTCAACGCTGCCGCGGCTTCCGCCGTCCCATATCTGAATTACGGGGCGAAGATCCGCACCGAAAGTATACAGCGTGCTGCCGTAGGCTGTGCCCGCGTAATCGGTGTCGGCTATCTGCTGAAGATGCGCGTAAGCGGTGTAGTTGCTTATAAGGTAGTTCTCGTCGCTCTGTCCGATAACGGAATAGCCGACGGAAAGTCCCCACTCGTTGAGGAAGCTGTCGATGTTCGGTGTTTTCGGCTGCTGCGCGGAAGCGAAATACATAAGATTCTTTCCGAACTGCGCGCCGTTGTCAAGGAACTTGTCGAGCTTGGTGAGGTTCTCGTTGTCTACGTCCATGCTCGGGCCGTACATAACAACGATGTCTATTTCGGGGTCTACCTCGGAAATATTTACGAGATTGATGGTTTCAACGGAATATCCGTTCTTGCTAAGCAGGTTCTGAAGAGCCGTGCTGTCCTCCTCGCCGTAGCCCTCGGTAAAGGCAACGCGGATGAGGTCGTTGTTGGAAACGTACATCATCGCGGATACGGCTTCCTGCTCAATGTTGGAGCCTTCCACAACATAATAGTTGTAATACTGGAGGTACTGCTCGTTGAAGCTGAAGTAATCATACGGGGAGATTATGCGGTGACGTCCCGTAACCTCGCTTTCTACAACGATGTAGTTCTCCTGAAGTGTTTCTCCGGTGAACTGCGAGGTGTAGTTGGGGTTCTGGTCGAGGTCGAGGTATTTCAGCGTAATATGATCCGACGCCATGCCCATTTTCTTGAGTATTTCGTTGATCTGCTTGTAATTCTCGCCCTGCTCCTCAAACTCCTTTTCGGGCTTGAGAACGGTTATGGATACATCACTTGCAAGCTGCTCGGTGACGTATTTTTCGGTGTTTTCCGAGAGGGAGTAAATTCCCGTATCGGTAAGGTCGGCCGTGGTGTCAAAGCGCTCGGAGATAAGTCCGACGATTATGTTTACCACAACGACAGCGGCAATAAACACGATGGTGAATACCACCGCCATGGTGCCGTGCTTGAAAGAGCGCACGTTGAATTTCTTCTTTGCCTTTGCGGGCTCGGGCGCATTTTCGGTGCTCTCCGCCTTGGATGTTTCGGCGGTTTCTGCCGCTTCTTCGGCGGGGGTAAGGTTCTTGTTTTCTTCGTTATTCATTTCTGCTCCCCCTTTCTCAGCTCCAGCGGCGGCGTTCTGCCACGCGCATCGTCAGGAAGTTGAAAATGACGATAAGGCTAAGGAAGAACAGTATGTTTTTAAGGCTGAAAATGCCGTAGGTAAATTCCTGATACTTATAGAATACCGACAGCGAGTTGATAACGTTGCTGATGGATTCCACAGGAACGTAGTTCGAGATTATGTCGAAAAGGCACAGCACGATGTTCGCGCCGATGCTTCCGATGGCGGCTATCATCTGATTTTCGGTAAGACCCGAGATGAATATTCCCGCGGAAATAAACACGCCGCCCATGAGCACTATGCCCACGAAATTGCCCCAGAAAGATGCCCAGCCGAATTCATTTCCCGCATTCTGCACCGCCGCCGCAATGAATATCGCATAAATTATCAGAACAACGCAGCCGATGAGGAAAATAAGGAATGCCGCAAGGAACTTTCCCATAACCAGCCCGAAAAGGCTGACGGGGGATGTAAGGGTAAGCTGGTCGGTTTTCTGCCGCTTGTCGTCCGCCATGGTTCTCATGGTGAGTATCGGAATGAGTATCATCATGATAAAGAACATCCACAGGAACGTGCTGGACATACTTGCGCTGCCGGAAGAAAGGCAGGTAAGCCATAAAAACAGACCCGAAAAGCCGTAGAACACGGCAAGATACACATAGCCCAGCGGCGATGTGAAATAGGACGCAAATTCGCGCTTTAATATAGCAAGCATTATTTCGTCCCTCCATTTTCAGTATTACCGTAGAAGTCGCCGGTGGTGAGCTTGAGGAATATTTCCTCAAGGGTAAGTTCGCTGCTGCGCATGAGAAGTATCGGATAGTTTCTTGCTGCCATGCGCTTGAACACCTCGCGGCGGATATCCGCGCCCTCTTTTGCGTTAAGCTCGTACTCGGTGACGGTCTTGTCAACGTTTCTGTTGACGTGCACCTCCACCATATCGGGTATAGCCTCGAGCAGCGACTTGACCTCCTTCGAGGGGCCTTCTATCTGCACGGTGAGCTTGTGATCCGCGGAAAGGCTGCGGGAAAGGTTGTCCGCCGTATCGTTTGCGACAAGCTTTCCCTTGTCGATAACAACAACGCGGTCGCACACTGCCTGCACCTCGGACAGAATGTGCGAGGAAAGGATTACGGTGTGGTTCTTTCCGAGCTTCTTGATAAGCGTTCTTATCTCGATTATCTGCTTGGGGTCAAGGCCGACCGTCGGCTCGTCGAGGATAAGCACCTTGGGATTGCCGACAAGCGCCTGTGCAAGTCCCACACGCTGGCGGTAGCCCTTGGAAAGGTTGCGGATAACGCGGTTCTGAACATCCGTTATCTTCACAAGCGAGCATATTTCGTTCAGGTGCGACTTCTTCGGAAGCTTGCACTTTTTCAGACCGTATACAAAGTTCAGATACTCGTTTACGGTCATATCAAGGTACAGCGGCGGCAGCTCGGGAAGATAGCCGATGTCCTTTTTCGCGGTGACGGGGTCCTCGAGAATATCCACGCCGTTTATCAGCGCCTGTCCCCCGGATGAGGAAAGGTACCCCGTGAGGATATTCATGGTGGTGGATTTTCCCGCGCCGTTGGGGCCGAGAAATCCCAGAATTTCGCTTTCGCCCGCAGTAAAGCTGATGTTGTCGACCGCCAGCTTGCTGCCGTAGCTCTTGCTAAGGTTTTTAACTTCTATCATTGATGTCCTCCGGGCAGAAAACGTTTTCTGCCGCACTTATGAACAG
>CAVIFG010000104.1:0-7364 GCA_963641955.1 Escherichia coli | reverse complement strand
ATTATACCCCGCTTTCCGCAGACCCCGACGCAGTTTATGACGCAGAGGTTGATATAAACCTGTCTGAGCTGGTTCCGCTGGCAGCTTGTCCTCATTCCCCCGACAACGTTAAGACCGTCGAGGAGATAGGCAAGATAAAGATAGATCAGGTATGTATCGGTTCCTGCACCAACTCTTCCCTCCAGGATATGCGCAAGGTAGCTCACATCCTCAAGGGCAAGACCGTTCACCCCGATGTAAGCCTGTCCATCGCCCCCGGCTCCAAGCAGGTATTCAATCAGATCGCCGAGGACGGCACGCTGTCTATCCTCATCGCGGCGGGCGCAAGAATACTCGAGAGCGCGTGCGGCCCCTGCATAGGCATGGGTCAGTCGCCTAACAGCAAGGGTATCTCCCTGCGTACATTCAACAGAAACTTCCTCGGAAGAAGCGGCACAAAGGACGCCGAGATCTACCTCGTATCCCCCGAAACAGCGGCTGTTTCCGCTCTTACGGGCGTATTCACCGACCCGAGAACCGCAGGCGCAATGCCCGAGTATGTAATGCCCGAGAAGTTCATCATTAACGATAACATGGTAGTTCCTCCCGCAAGCGTTGAGGAAGCTCCCTCCGTTGAGATACTCCGCGGTCCGAATATCAAGCCTTTCCCCGTAAACAAGCCCCTCGCTGAAACCATCGAGAGCGGCGTTACCCTCAAGGTAGGCGACAATATCACCACCGACCACATCATGCCTGCGGGCGCGAAGATACTTCCGCTCCGCTCCAACATCCCCGCTATTTCCGAATACTGCTTCACGGTATGCGACGAAACATTCCCCAAGCGTGCAAAGGAAGCTGGAACAAGCATTATCGTCGGCGGCACAAACTACGGTCAGGGTTCCTCCAGAGAGCACGCGGCGCTGGCTCCGCTGTACCTCGGCGTTAAGGCGATCATCTGCAAGAGCTTCGCGAGAATCCACAGACAGAACCTTATCAACAACGGCATTCTCCCGCTGGAATTCGTGAACGAGGCTGATTACGACAAAATCGAGCAGGGCGACGATCTCGTTATCGCAAACATCCGCTCCATCGTTGAAAACGGCGGAAAGATCATCGTTGAGGACAAGACAAAGGGCTTCTCGTTCGAGGTCAAGTGTGAACTTTCCGAGCGCGGAAAGGGCATGATGCTTGCGGGCGGTCTGCTCAACTTCACAAAGGCTAACGGCTGATACCGAGAAACGAAGGGAACATCGAAAATGGCTGACTACGGTTATATTGCGCGCCTTGCCGATGTTATAAGCGGGGGCGACCCTGCGGTCATGGGCAAAATAAATCGGCTTATCGGCGGCCCCGCCGAATATTTCGCGGAAAATTCCCCGCGTTATGAGGACAGGGGAATTGACGCGGAAGATGAGAACGAAGATACGCTTTATCTGATAGGGCTGGTCGATGAACTCGCCGAGGGCGGATATATCGCGGAAGTTGATTACAAATGCGAATGCGATGATTTCCTTTGGGCACTGGAGCAGCTTAAAACCTATCCGCTGATTTCTCGGATAGCAGGCGGGCTTTCGCTTGATGAAAGCGATGATGTGGAAGCGTGGGGCAGGGAGGTCTGCCTTGCGGCGGGTAAGAATGCCGTGCTCGGCTGGATAGACATTGACAGCGACAGCTACCCCATGTTCATTCTCCCCGCGGATAAAATCGATTCTGCAAGAGAGCTTGCCTCTTCTTTTGGACATATTTTGCGTGATTTTAGAAAGGAATAAACAAAATGGCTGAAAAAATTCAGATGACCACTCCGCTGGTCGAGATGGACGGCGACGAGATGACCCGCATTATATGGAAGATGATAAAGGATATCCTTATCGCTCCGTATATCGACCTCAAGACCGATTACTACGACCTTGGCCTTGTTCACAGAAACGAAACCAACGATCAGGTCACCATCGACTCCGCAAATGCCACCAAGAAGTACGGCGTTGCGGTAAAGTGCGCGACCATCACCCCCAACGCACAGCGCGTTGAGGAATACAAGCTCAAGGAAATGTGGAAGTCCCCGAACGGCACCATCCGTGCTATCCTCGACGGAACCGTTTTCAGAAAGCCTATCCTTGTGGACGGAATAGTTCCCTACATCCCCACATGGACAAAGCCCATCACCATCGCGCGTCACGCCTACGGCGATATCTACAAGAACACCGAAATGAAGGTAGCACAGGGCGGCAAGGCGGAGCTTGTTGTGACCGATAAGGACGGCAAGGAAACCCGCGCGCTTATTCACGATTTCAAGAACAGCGACGGTATCGTTCAGGGCGTTCACAACCTTGATAACTCCATCGCATCCTTTGCACGCGCTTGCTTCAACTACGCGCTCGACGCCAAGGAAGATCTTTGGTTTGCTTCCAAGGATACCATTTCCAAGATATACGACCACCGCTTCAAGGATATCTTCGCGGAGATATACGAGAACGAGTACAAGGACAAGTTCGCTGCGGCGGGCATTGAGTATTTCTACACCCTCATCGACGACGTTATCGCAAGAGTTATCCGCTCCAACGGCGGCTTCATCTGGGCTTGCAAGAACTACGACGGCGACGTTATGTCCGATATGCTGGCGACTGCATTCGGCTCCCTCGGTCTGATGACCTCCGTGCTGGTATCTCCGGACGGAGTTTACGAGTACGAGGCTGCTCACGGCACCGTAACACGCCACTATTACAACTACCTCAAGGGCGAAAAGACCTCCACCAACCCCATCGCGACCATCTTCGCATGGAGCGGCGCGCTTCGCAAGCGCGGCGAGCTGGACAGCATTCCTGCGCTCTGCGACTATGCAGACAAGCTCGAGAAGGCTTCCATCCAGACCATGGAGGATGGCATTATGGACAAGAACCTCGCGGCTATGTCCAAGCTGCCGAACAAGCGCCCCGTTGATACAGAAACATTCCTCGTTGAGATCAACAACAGACTTGCAAAGCTCATGGGCTGATCTCTGACGGCTTAGAAAGGGAAAGAACGGATAATGCAGCAGAAAAACAACATCTCAAATTCGGTCATACGCAGACTTCCGCGGTATTACCGTTTCCTCGGAGAGCTGCTTAACCAGGGAACAACTAAGATATCCTCCCGCGAACTTTCGGAGAAAATGCGCCTGACCGCTTCGCAGATAAGGCAGGATCTGAACTGCTTCGGCGGCTTCGGGCAGCAGGGCTACGGCTACAATGTGGCGGAGCTCCGCGGCGAGATAGCGCATATCCTCGGGCTGGATAACATGAGGAAAATAATCCTCGTCGGCGCGGGAAACCTCGGCAGGGCGATAACGGTGCATATCGACTTCCGCAAATACGGCTACGAGCTTGTGGGAATTTTCGACAGCAACATATCCATGGAGGGCATTGAAATTTCGGGAATACCGATCATGCACACCAACCGCATGAAGGATTTCTGCAGGGAGCATTCCCCGAAAATGGCGGTGCTGTGCATACCGCGCTCGGGGGCTAAGGACACTGTTGCGGCGCTGATGGAATGCGGAGTTCATGCATTCTGGAACTTCACGCACTACGATATCCATTACGACTATCCCGACGCCGATGTTGAAAACGTCCACCTTACCGACAGCCTTATGACGCTTTCGTATACCGCCGAAAATCACAAGGATAATTCCGCTGCGGAAGAAAACGAATAAAAGATCGACCCCGCCTTGTGCGGGGTCTTGGTCTGTCGAAAAAGTTAAAACGGCTGTAATGAGCAATAGACTGTGGGGGGAAAACTCTTGTTTTCCCCCCACACCCCCTTTAGCGCTTTAGAAGTCGGGGGAGTTTCGCCGTCTGCGGACGGCGACAAGGGCGCCGCCCTTGACCTGCCAGCCTTTTGTAAAAGGCTGGACCGAAAACTTTCAATACGCTACGCGGAAATTTTAAAGGTTTTTTCGACAAGCAGCGCCCCCGCCTTGTGCGGGGTCTTTTGTGTCCTCATAGCACCGTAAGCTCCGTTCCGCTGTAAAAATACGCGAGGATATCCGTCATTTTCATGCCCTGCAACGCGAAGGTCTGCGCGCAGCTGAGGCTCATGCCGAGGTTATCGCCCAATCCATGGCAGGTGAACAGGAATTTATCCTCCGCGAACGAAACCGTTATCGCCGCACTGCGGAGTTCAAGCGCATTTTTCAGCAGTTCGCCGTTAATTTTCGTGCCGCCGAAGCATATGCCCGTCAGCGTCCCCGAGTCGGCATATTCCGCTTCGGAAAACCAGCTTTCTCCGTTTCCGACAAGGCTGATACTGCCCGCGGCGTATTCTCCAATGGCATTGCAAAGCGCTTTGCGTACCTCCAGCGGCGTAAGCGCGGCGGTGCTTTCGTAGCCGTCTGCGGTTTCGTCGCACTGCGCGGATATTCCCGCAAGGTAGGGGAAGGCTCCGCTGTCCGTCCTGCCGGAGGATATGCGGCACATCACTGCGCATATCGGCTCGCCGCCGTATGTAATCGCATAATTCACCGCCTGCTCCGTGCATTCGCGCACTTTTTCTAGGTACCTCGGCGCGGAGCTTCCGTATTCCTCGGTTATCTGCTCCTCCGTCATGAAAGGAAACTCGCCGTACTCTTCCGCGGTGATGTCCGCGCCGTTGTTTTCGAAGCCGCTCCGCGCGCCCATGCGGTACAGCGCGAGGGTATTCAGCGCGCAGGCGGCGGACTTTATCGCCTCGCGCTCGCAGGCGGGGGACATCCACCCGAAAACACAGCCGACGATGAAGTCGCGGTAGTCCTCGGTGATTATCCTGCCGCTGTCTTTCATGTATATCGTTACCCTGTCGGGAAGCGGCTTTTCACGCGGGCGGAGGAGCAGAAACACCGCCGCGGCTGCTGCAAATGCTACCGCCGCCGCTATGACTATGGATATTATTTTTTTCATACAGTCACCGACTTTCGTGCTCAAATGAGCATTTTGCAATTTCTGAAAAAGATTGTTTCATATATTGATATTTACTCTTGACTTTATCGTGAATTTATTGTATAATAAAATCTGTACATTGCATTTTATATAATTCACTATATTCGGAGGCAGCAGTAAATGAAAAAAATGGAGCAGCTAAAATCCACGGACAGACTCAGACATATGTGCGAGGATTTCACAAGAAATACTGTCATTGATGCGTCGCTGTACAATAAATTCGGCGTTAAGCGCGGACTGAGAAATTCCGACGGCTCGGGCGTTATCGCGGGAATTACGAACGTATGCTGCGTTCACGGCTATGTAATCAGCGAGGGCGACAAGCAGCCCATTGAGGGTGAGCTTATCTACCGCGGCTATAATGTCCGCGACCTTGTGAACGGCGTTCTGAAAGACGGCCGTTTTGGTTATGAGGAAGTTGCGTACCTGCTTCTTTTCGGCGAGCTTCCCACACCCGAGGAACTTACCAGCTTCTCCCGCCTTATTGCGGAATACCGCGAGCTTCCGAGGTATTTCAGCGAGGATGTCATCATGCGCAATCCCTCGCCGAATATAATGAACAAGATGGCGCAGGCTGTCCTTACGCTTTACAGCTATGACTCCGCCCCCGAGGACAAGTCCGTCGAGAGCGAGATGCTCAAGGCTATTTCCGTAATTTCCAAGCTGCCTGCGATAATGGTTGCGGCATACCAGACCATGCGCCGTTTCTACTACAACGATTCCATGGTAATGCACCAGATAATCAAGGACGAGAGCCTTGCGGAGAGCATTCTGTCCACCCTGCGCGACGACAGAGCGTACACCCCCGAGGAAGCACGCCTGCTCGACCTGTGCCTTATGCTGCACGCAGAGCACGGCGGCGGTAACAACTCGACCTTTACCTGCCGCACAGTTTCGTCCTCCGGCACCGACGCGTACTCCGCGTATGCGGCGGCGATAGGCTCCCTCAAGGGCCCCCGTCACGGCGGCGCAAACATCAAGGTAATGGAAATGCTCGACCATGTAAAGACCGGCGTAAAGAACTGGGACAGCGACGCCGAGGTAAAGGAATTCCTGCGCAAGATACTCCGCAAGGAAGCCGGCGACCGCTCGGGACTTATCTACGGCATGGGTCATGCGGTATATACCCTGTCCGACCCGAGAGCTGTAATACTCAAGGAAAACGCCATGAACCTTGCCAAGGGCACGGAATTCGAGGCGGAATTCGGACTGCTCGACAGCATAGAGCGCCTCACCCCGCAGGTGTTCGCGGAGGAGCGCGGCGACATTAAGAATGTATGCGCAAATGTTGATATGTATTCTGGACTTGTCTACAAAATGCTGAAGATACCCACCGAGATGTACACCGCACTGTTCGCCTGTGCAAGAATGGCGGGCTGGTGCGCGCATAGAATGGAAGAGATGATAAACGGCAAGCGTATCATCCGCCCCGCATACAAGGCGATAAACCTCAACAAGGAATACATACCGCTGGAAAAGCGCTGATACGGCTAGGGAAAAGAGAGTGGATCGCATGAAAAAGAACACGAGAACTGCTTTGTGGGTCATGGCGGGAGGTTTCCTGCTCGCCCTTGTTGTGAGAATTTTTCAGATCATCGTCTGCACGGACATGACCACGGGATTTCTTTATCACGACAACAATTTCTTCGAGGATTACGGCTTTTACGTCATCGCGGTGCTTTCCGCGGCGGGGGCGCTGTTCGGCGCGATCGTTGACAGCAAGCGTGATTTCGGCGGGGTCGGGGCAGAGGATATTTCCGGCGGCCGTGCGGCGGCAATCGGCTTTGCAATGCTGCTGACGGGAATGTGCGCGGCTTATGAGGGATATACCGAGATGAAAGCGCTGTCGCCGTCGAAGTTCGTTATTTTTGTTGATTTCGCGTTCGGCGCGGCTATGGTGATAATCGCGTTCATTACGCTGTATCAGAAGGAATTCAAGCCCGCGCTGGGATTTTCGTATTTCGTAACGGCGCTGTATTTCACGCTGCGCGGCGTTAACATTTTCCTCGAAAAGATGGTCATAACCACCGTTCCCGAGTATGTTATCGAGTGCATCTGTGTTATCGGCGGCGGAGTTTTCTTCATGCTGCTGGCGAAGTTCCTTTCGGGCAACGCACAGAAAAACACAAAGAAAGCGCTGTGCGCATGGGGAGTTCCCGTTGCGGTCATGACGCTGGGCTCTGCCCTCGCGACGATCATCAGCGGATTTGCCGCTCCCGCGGAAACCTCCGAGAGGATAACCGCAAGCAAATACACCGCGGAGCTGTACTATCAGGTGAACGGCGGAAACAATGCGTATATGATGGTCTACACCCCTTGGGTCAATGTTGCGATGGGCGTGTTCATCGCAGTGGTGCTTATCGTGCTGTTTATGAAGCCTAAGGAGCTTGTCGCTGCTGAGGAAGTCACCGCGGAAGCCACAACGAATGTTCCGGA
>CAVIFG010000103.1:3653-7391 GCA_963641955.1 Escherichia coli | reverse complement strand
ATATGGTATAATACTATACTGTATCATAATGGATTTGTATGCAAAACGGGCGTTTTTCGGCATGAAAAATGCGTTGTTCTGACCGTTTTCATAGGCAAATTCTGACTGTATTTTATTAAGGAGTGAAAAAGCCGATGGTGAATGTAAAGCCTGTACAGCTCGGAAAGACCACCCGACAGAGTTTTTCCAAAATCAATGAGGTCATCGAAATGCCCAACCTTATTGGTATCCAGAAGGACTCCTACGAATGGTTCCTCACGGACGGAATTAAAGAGGTCTTTAAGGACGTTTCCCCGATCGTCGACTCGAACGGCAAGTTCGAGCTGTCGTTCATAGACTTCCGTCTTGACGACAAGACGAAGTATTCTATCGAGGAATGCAAGGAGCGCAACGCAACTTATGCTGCCCCCCTGCGCGTTACGGCAAGACTGCTCAACAGAGAAACCGGCGAGCTGATGGATAACGAGATATACATGGGTGACCTGCCCCTCATGACGGACAGCGGTACCTTTGTTATCAACGGTTCGGAGCGTGTAGTTGTTTCCCAGCTGGTGCGTTCCCCCGGCGTTTACTACGGCTTTGAGCACGACAAGACAGGTAAGAAGCTTTTCAAGGCGACAGTCATCCCGAACCGCGGCGCATGGCTCGAGCTTGAAATGGACTCCAACGACGTCTTTTATGTGCGCATAGATAAGAACAGAAAGTTCCCCTGCACGACTTTCCTGCGCTCCATCGGCCTTTCCACCGACGAAATGCTCAAGGAAAAGTTCGGCGATGATCCCCGTATCACCGTCACCATCGACAGCGGCAAGGACAACACCAAGAACGAAGAGGAAGCTCTCCTCGAAGTTTACAGAAAGCTGCGTCCCGGCGAGCCTGCAACGGTAGACTCCGCGCGCACCACACTTGACAACCTGTTCTTCGACGCGAAGAGATACGACCTCTCCCGTTTCGGCCGCTATAAATATAATAAGAAGCTCGGCATCGCTTCCCGTATCGCGGGCATGAAGGCTGCCGAAACAGTTATCGCGCCCCTTACCGGCGAGATCCTCGTTGAGGAAAACGAGCTCATCACCAAGGAAAAGGCAATGGAGATCCAGAACGCCGGCGTCCTTGAGATGGCTGTTCACAAGGTAGAGAGCGAGGGTATCGCAAAGGTTGTCGGCAACGGCATGGTTGATATCAAGCAGTATGTCGGCGATATGGATGTCGAGTCCCTCGGAATCAACGAGCAGGTTAAGTTCGGCGTTCTTGCTGAAATTCTTGAAGAAGCTGCGGGCGACCGCGACAAGATGGCAGAGCTCATCGCTGCACGTGCAGAGCAGCTTATCCCCAAGCACATCACGCTGGAGGATATCTTCGCGAGCGTTGGCTACTTCATCAACCTCTGCGAGGGCATCGGCGATATCGACGATATCGACCACCTCGGCAACAGACGTATCCGCTGCGTAGGCGAACTGCTTCAGAACCAGTTCAGAATAGGCTTCACCCGTATGGAGCGCACCATCCGCGAAAGAATGGGACTTCAGGCGAACGACAACGAAAAGGTTTCCCCCGCTTCGCTGATAAACGCTCGTCAGGTCATAGCTTCCATGAAGGAATTCTTCGGATCCTCGCCGCTTTCGCAGTTCATGGATCAGAACAACCCCCTTGCGGAGCTGACGCATAAGCGCCGTCTGTCCTCCCTCGGCCCGGGCGGTCTGTCCCGTGACCGTGCAGGATTCGAGGTCCGCGACGTACATTACTCCCACTACGGAAGAATGTGCCCCATCGAGACCCCTGAAGGTCCTAACATCGGACTTATCTCTTACCTCGCAACTTTCGCGAGAATAAACGTATACGGCTTCATCGAGGCGCCCTACCGCCGCGTTGACAAGGAAACAGGCAAGGTGCTCGACGAGGTAGTCTACATGACCGCCGACGTTGAGGATAACTACGTTGTCGCGCAGGCGAACGAGCCCCTCGACGAAGAGGGCAGATTTGCGCGTCCCCGCGTAAACGCACGTTGCCGCGACGCCATCCTCGAAATCGAGCGCGAAAAGGTTGACTTCATGGATGTATCGCCGAAGATGGTAGTTTCCGTTGCAACGGCGATGATACCGTTCCTCGAAAACGACGATGCGAACCGTGCCCTCATGGGTGCGAACATGCAGCGCCAGGCCGTTCCGCTCATGGTTACGGACAACCCCATCGTCGGCACAGGTATGGAATACAAGGCTGCTGTTGACTCCGGCGTTGTCGTATGCGCAAAGGAAGACGGCGTTGCCACCGAGGTAAGCGCAGACCGCGTCGTTATCACAAACGATCTTGGTCAAGAGCATATGTACAAGCTCATCAAGTTCAAGCGCTCCAACCAGGGCAACTGCGTTAACCAGCGCCCCATCGTCCAGAAGGGCGAGCGTGTAAAGAAGGGCGACGTTATCGCCGACGGTCCCGCAACAAAGATGGGCGAGATCGCGCTCGGTAAGAACGCTCTCATCGGCTTTATGACATGGGAAGGCTACAACTACGAGGACGCCGTTCTCATCAACGAAAAGCTTGTTTACAACGATGTTTACACATCTATCCATATTGAAGAATACGAGCTCGAGTGCCGCGAAACAAAGCTCGGCAGCGAGGAGATCACCCGCGATATCCCGAACCTCTCCGACGAAGTCCTTAAGGATCTTGACGAGCGCGGTATCATCCGTATCGGTGCGGAGGTTCATTCCGGCGATATCCTCGTCGGCAAGGTTTCTCCCAAGGGCGAAACAGAGCTTACCGCAGAGGAGAAGCTGCTCCGCGCTATCTTCGGTGAGAAGGCGCGCGAAGTCCGCGATAACTCCCTGAGAGTTCCCCACGGCGTAAGCGGTATCGTTGTTGATATCAAGGTATTCGACCGCGAAACATCCGACGACCTCGCGCCCGGAATCAACGAAAAGGTACGCGTTTATATCGCACAGAAGAGAAAGATCTCCGTCGGCGATAAGATGGCGGGCCGTCACGGTAACAAGGGTGTCGTTTCCCGCATACTCAAGCAGGAGGATATGCCTTTCCTGCCCGATGGCACACCGCTCGACATCGTACTGAACCCCCTCGGCGTTCCTTCCCGTATGAACATCGGTCAGGTGCTCGAAGTTCACCTCGGCTATGTTGCAAGAGCGCTCGGCTGGAAGATCGCTACCCCCGTATTCGACGGCGCACACGAGCAGGATATCCGCGAGCTGTACGACATCGCGCGCAGCAAGAAGGGCGAGCTTGGCGGCGAGAACACCGCGGGCATCGACTTCACAAAGCTTCCGTGGACATCCGACTGCAAGACGCAGCTTACGGACGGCAGAACCGGCGAGAAGTTCGACGGCCCTGTAACCGTTGGTTATATGTACTACCTCAAGCTGCATCACCTCGTTGACGATAAGATCCACGCACGTTCGACGGGCCCCTACTCCCTCGTTACTCAGCAGCCTTTGGGCGGTAAGGCTCAGTTCGGCGGCCAGAGATTCGGTGAGATGGAAGTTTGGGCACTGGAGGCTTACGGCGCTGCATATACTCTTCAGGAAATACTCACCGTCAAGTCCGACGACCTCATGGGCAGACAGAAGACCTACGAGGCTATCGTCAAGGGCGAGCCTGTTCCGAAGCCCGGCGTTCCCGAGTCCTTCAAGGTAATGATAAGCGAGCTTCAGGGTCTGGGTCTTGATATCCGTATCCTCGACGAGAAGGGCGCAGAGATCGACCTCAAGGATGATCTGGACGAAG
>CAVIFG010000103.1:0-3643 GCA_963641955.1 Escherichia coli | reverse complement strand
CCGACGAGGATGTAGTAGACGGCGGCGACGAGGACGACTTTGATTTCAACGATGACGAAAACGACGATTTCGACGATTTCGGCAGCGATGACGACGAATAATAATTTCGCAGAAGCATTCAGGGGGCGCGGGTGCGCCTCCCGTATAAACAGAGAGATGAGGTAAATAAATGGGTTTTAGTGTATTTGAGTCTATGAAGATCGGACTTGCCTCTCCCGAGCAGATCAGAGAGTGGTCGCACGGCGTTGTAGAGCGCGCCGAAACTATCAACTACCGTACTCAGAAGCCTGAAAAGGGCGGTCTGTTCTGCGAAAGGATCTTTGGTCCGACAAAGGACTGGGAGTGCAACTGCGGCAAGTACAAGCGCATCCGCTTCAAGGGCAAGGTGTGCGAAAAGTGCGGCGTTGAGGTTACACGCAGCAAGGTAAGACGCGAGCGCATGGGTCATATAGAACTGGCGGCTCCCGTATCCCATATCTGGTACTACAAGGGCACTCCTTCGAGAATAGGTCAGGTTCTTGACCTCACACCGAAGAAGCTCGAAGAGGTACTTTATTTCACAAAGTATATCGTAATCGACCCGGGCGAAAAGACAGGCCTTATCAAGAAGCAGCTTCTCACCGAGGAAGAGTACGCGCAGTATATGTCCAAGTATTCGGGCATAGACACGTTCCGCGCAGGCATGGGCGCGGAGGCTATCAAGGAGCTTCTCGCGGAGATCGACCTTGATCAGCTTTCCGAAGAGCTCAAGGCGGAGCTGGCAGGCACTGCGGCAGGTCAGAAGCAGGTAAAGCTGCTCCGCAGACTTGACGCCATCGAAGCATTCAGAACATCGGGCAACCGTCCCGAGTGGATGATACTCGACGCCATCCCCGTTATCCCTCCGGATATCAGACCTATGGTACAGCTTGACGGCGGCCGCTATGCGACATCCGACCTTAACGAGCTTTACCGTAAGGTAGTTATGAGAAACAACCGTCTGAAGGATCTGCTTTCCAAGCACGCCCCCGATCTTATCGTAAGAAACGAGAAGCGTATGCTTCAGGAAGCGGTAGACGCGCTGATAGACAACGGCAGACACGGCAGAGCGTACACCGGCTCCAACAACCGCCCGCTCAAGTCCCTGTCCGATATGCTCAAGGGTAAGCAGGGACGTTTCCGTCAGAACCTGCTCGGTAAGCGTGTTGACTACTCCGGACGTTCTGTTATCGTCGTAGGCCCTGAGCTGAGAATGGATCAGTGCGGTCTGCCTAAGGAAATGGCTCTCGAGCTGTTCAAGCCGTTCGTGCTGAACGACCTCGTTGCAAAGGGCGTTTCCCCCAACATCAAGCAGGCTAAGAAGCTCGTTGAGCGCGCTGACGACAAGGTTTGGGATTCCCTCGAGAACGTAATTCAGAACCACCCCGTACTGCTCAACCGTGCGCCTACGCTGCACAGACTTGGTATTCAGGCGTTCCAGCCTGTACTGGTCGAGGGCAGAGCGATCAAGCTCCACCCGCTGTGCTGTACCGCGTTCAACGCCGACTTCGACGGCGACCAGATGGCGGTTCATCTCCCCCTGTCCGAAGAGGCGCAGGAAGAAGCCCGCACGCTCATGCTTGCGGCCAAGAACCTGCTGAAGCCCTCCGACGGACGCCCCGTTACCGTTCCTACACAGGATATGGTACTGGGTTCCTACTACCTCACCATCGACAAGGCAGGCGAGAAGGGCGAGGGCAAGGTATTCCGCGACGCGAACGAAGCCCTCATGGCTTATCAGGATGGCATAATCACCATCCACGCGGCTATCAAGGTACGCGTTACAAAGGATCTCGGCGACACCAAGATCACACGCATCGTGCCCACCACCGCAGGTCGTATCATATTCAACGAACACATCCCGCAGGATCTCGGTTATATCGACAGAACCGACCCCGATCACCAGCTGGATTACGAGATAGGCTTTAAGGTAAGAAAGAAGGAGCTGGGTCAGATAATCGACCGCTGCCTGAAGATCCACGGCACCGCTACAACAGCGCAGGTGCTGGATAAGATCAAGGCGATGGGTTATAAGTATTCTACCCGTTCCGGTATCACCGTTGCCGTATGCGACGCGGAGATCCCGCCGCAGAAGGCAGAGATCCTCGCAGGTGCGGACGCAAGCATCGCAAAGATCAACAAGCAGTTCGCCCGCGGCTTTATCTCCAACAACGAAAGAAAAGAGAAGTTCATCAGCATCTGGAATCAGGCTACGAACGACGTTGCCGACGCGCTGACGAACAACCTCGACCAGTACAACAACATCTTCATGATGGCGGACTCCGGAGCCCGTGGTTCCGCGGCACAGATCAGACAGCTCGCAGGTATGCGCGGACTTATCGCGAATACTTCCGGTGCGACCATCGAAATGCCTATCAGAGCAAACTACCGTGAAGGTCTGAACGTACTGGAATACTTCATCTCCTCCCGTGGCGCCCGTAAGGGTCTGGCGGATACCGCGCTGCGTACAGCGGACTCGGGTTATCTGACAAGACGTCTTGTCGACGTATCGCAGGAAGTTATCATCCGCGGCGACGACTGCGGCACCACAAACGGTATCGACGTATACGAGATCCGCGAGGGCAACGAGCTTGTAGAAAAGCTTGCAGAGCGTCTTACAGGCCGCTACCTTGCAGAGGACTTCACAGCCCCCGACGGTTCCTTCACAATTTCCAGAGATAAGCTCATGACCGACGCTGACGCAGACAAGATCGTAAAGACCGGCGTCAAGGAAGTCAAGGTCCGCTCCGTGCTGACCTGCGAGCTGAGAAACGGCGTTTGCGCGAAGTGCTACGGCGCGTCCCTTGCAAACGGCCAGCTCATCAACAAGGGCGAGGCAGTAGGTATCATCGCGGCGCAGTCCATCGGTGAGCCCGGTACACAGCTTACAATGAGAACGTTCCATACCGGCGGTATCGCGTCGGCAGAAGATATCACACAGGGTCTTCCCCGTGTCGAGGAACTGTTCGAGAGCCGTCACCCGAAGAACGCAGCGATCATCACCAGAATTTCCGGTAAGGTTCGCTACGAGGAGATCAAGAAGACACGTCATGCCATCATCACCGCGGACGACGGCACCGAAGAGCAGTACGCAGTACCGTTCGGATATCGTCCCAAGGTTCACGACGGCGACTACGTCACCGCAGGCGACGCCCTCACAGAAGGCTCCATCAACCCGCCTGATGTTCTTGCAGTAAAGGGCGAGAAGGAAGTTCAGAACTACATCATCTCCGAGGTTCAGAAGGTTTACCGCCTCCAGGGTGTTGATATCAACGATAAGCATATCGAAGTTATCGTTCGTCAGATGATGCGCAAGGTTCGCGTTCTCGAGCCCGGCGACAGCACGCTGCTTGCAGGTGCAGTCGTTGGCAAGAACGAATTTATCGCAGTATGCGATGAGCTTAACAAGCGTATCGCAGCGGGCGAGGAACTCACGCTTCCCACCTGCGAGCCCATCCTGCTCGGTATCACAAAGGCTTCGCTGGCAACGGACAGCTTCATGTCCGCGGCGTCCTTCCAGGAAACGACCCGCGTACTCACAGAGGCAGCGATCAGAGGAAAGATCGACCCGCTGACAGGTCTGAAGGAGAACGTAATCATAGGCAAGCTTATCCCCGCAGGTACA
>CAVIFG010000102.1:0-7416 GCA_963641955.1 Escherichia coli | reverse complement strand
TAAAGGGGGCGTGGGGGGAAAACAAGAGTTTTCCCCCCACAGTCTGTTGCAATTCACTGCCGTTTTAATTTCCTCGGCAGAACAAATCCTAAGATAACAAAAATCAATACTCCGTTATCTGAAAAACATTGCTGTAAACGCGCCCGCTGACAGGCTCGACATTTTCCAGCCTGAACAGCTCCGAAACCGTTACAAATTCAAACCCGCGGGAAAGCATTTCCGGAATAATAATATCCAGCGCGTCCACCGTGCGATAATTTCCTATCATATCATGCAGCAGAATTATGCTTCCGTCCCGAACCTGCGCGAGGATTTTCTGCGCGCGCATTTCCGCCGAAACCTCGTCCAGCCAGTCCTCCGCGCCTATCCCCGCAATAAACGGCAGGTCGATATTGACATACATATCCGCGCTTACCGCTATGTACGGCGGGCGGAAGAACTTCGGAGTCACCCCAGTTATCTTCTCGATCTTCTTGTTGGTGTAGTCTATCTCCGCTTTCATTTCCGAGGATGTAAGCTTCGGCATGGCGGTGTGCGTGCGGCTGTGATTGTGTATCTCGCAGCCCATTCTGAACGCCCTGCGGGGCCCCTCGGCGCTCTTATCGTTAATATTGTCGCCGATAAGGAAGAACGACGCGATAACACCGTATTTTTCAAGCTTGTCTATCACCTGCGGCGTGGTGACTGTGTTCGGGCCGTCGTCAAAGGTAAGTGCCGCAAGAGGTTTGTTGTTGTACATATCTTAGCTCCATGTTCCTGTCTGTTCTACGTTGGAATAAAGTATCTCCTTCGCGGGGGTTATGCCTTTCTCCTCGAAAAGCTCGCTCACCGTTACGAATTTGTAACCCTGCGCCTTGAGATCGGGGATTATCCTGTCTATCGCTTCGACAGTCTGGTGATTTCCCTCGGCGTCGTGCATGAGTATTATCGCGCCGTCCGCCGCTTTTTTCTCCACCACCGCAACGCGCCTGTCAACATCAACTTTCGCGTTCCAGTCGTCGCAGCCTATTCCCGCGATAAACGGCACATCAATGTAATCCCACATCGGAAAATCTATCGCAAGGTACGGCGGGCGGAAAAACTTCGTGTGCTCCCCCGTTATCTCGAAAACCTTGTCGTCGACATACTGATACTCCGCCGCGCAGTCCTCCGCGGACATCTCGTTCATGTAGTCGTGGGATTTACTGTGGTTATCTATCTCGCAGCCGAGGTCGTAGGCGTATTTCACGGCTTCCGCACTTTCGTCGGTGATATTGTTTCCGATGAGGAAGAACGACGCAACGACGCCATGCTTCTTCAGCACCTCGAGGACTTCGTAGGTCGTGGTGGTGTTGGGGCCGTCGTCGAATGTCAGCGCAATGACCTTATCCCATTCATAGTCGAGGTCGCGCTGTATCGGCTCGGTCGGCTCTGGCTGCTCTTCGGCTTCGGAAGAGGTTTCGGAGCTATCGGAATTTTCTGATGCTGCATCGTTTGCTTCGGAGGTGCTTTCCGCCTGCAAAGAACTTTCCCCCGCGCCGCTCCCGCCGGATACCGAAGCGCCGTTGCCCGCGCAGCCCGTAAGCATAAGAACGCCGAGCAGCGCCGCGAGCACCCTTTTTGATATATTCATATAATTATTCTCCTGTCCAAAGAACGCCGCACAGAAATCTGCGCGATACGGTCTGCCAATCAAATTTGTCCGCGAAGCGGACATTTAAAATACATTTTTTGCCCCAGCTCTGCCGGGGCAAAAAATACTTCTACCCGCACAAGTGTGCGAATTGTCGGCTTTGCCGACAATGAGTGCGCGCAGTGTGCCTTTTGCTTGGCAAAAGGCGTAAGGCGTGGCATTGCCACGCCAGTGGATTGTACTCTGTCGGAAAAGTCGTAAGACTTTTTCGACAGGTTCCGCCGCACAGAAATCTGCGCGGCGCCCTGTTATCACTTGACTACGATATTTACCAGCTTGTTCGGAACAGCTATCTTCTTTACGATGGTCTTTCCGTCTGTGAGCGCCTTTATCTCGGGCAGGTCAAGAGCCATGTTCACAAGGGTTTCGCTGTCGCTGTCAACGGGAGCGTTGAAGCGTGCCTTTACCTTGCCGTTTACCTGAACGGCAAGCTCAACGCTTTCATCCACGCAGAGCTTCTCGTCGTACTCGGGCCACTTCTGCTCGTTGAGTATCGCGCCGTAAAGTCTTTCGTACAGTTCCTCGGTGATGTGCGGAGCAAACGGGTTCAGCAGCATCAGCAGGGTCTTGTATTCTGCACGGTTGAAGCCGCCCGCATTTTCTGCTTCGTTCAGCAGTGCCATCATGGTTGCGATGGCGGTGTTGAACTTCAGCGTTTCGATATCCTCGGAAACCTTCTTGATGGTCTTGTGCATGGAGCTGCGCAGCTTGTCGGAATATTCCTCGCCGTCCTGAAGCTTCTCGCTCATGTTCCATACTCTGTCGAGGAAGCGCTTGCAGCCCTTGATGCCGTTCTCCTGCCACGGAGCAGCCTTCTCAAAATCGCCTACGAACATCTCATACAGACGGAGAGTATCCGCGCCGAACTCCTTAACAACATCATCGGGGTTGACAACATTGCCCTTGGACTTGGACATCTTTGTGAACTCGCCGGGACGCTCGGGGTCCTTGCCGAGTATCATGCCGTGGGAGGTACGCTTCATGTACGGCTCCTTGCAGGGAACAACGCCCTTGTCGTACAGGAACTTGTGCCAGAAACGGCTGTACAGCAGGTGGAGCGTAGTGTGCTCCATGCCGCCGTTGTACCAGTCAACGGGCATCCAGTAATCCAGCGCTTCCTTGCTTGCCAGCGCCTCGTCGTTGTGCGGGTCGCAGTAGCGCAGGAAATACCAGCTCGAACCTGCCCACTGGGGCATGGTGTCGGTTTCGCGCTTTGCGGGGCCGCCGCAGCACGGGCAGGTGGTGTTGATGAAGCTTTCCAGCGTGGACAGCGGGCTTTCGCCGTTGTCGGTGGGCATATAGCTTTCTACATCGGGCAGCTCAAGGGGCAGCTCGCTTTCGGGCAGAGCGACCCAGCCGCACTTCTCGCACTTTACAACGGGGATAGGCTCGCCCCAGTATCTCTGGCGGGAGAATACCCAGTCGCGCAGCTTGTAGTTTACCTTTTCGTGGCCGATACCCTTTTCGGTGAGATATTCTTTCATCTTCACCTTCGCGTCCTCAACGGACAGACCGTCAAGGAAGCCGGAGTTGACCATAATGCCGGTAGCGCAGTCGGTGAATGCCGCTTTCTGAACGTCTTCGCCGCCCTTTACTACCTCGATGATGGGCAGGTCAAATACCTTTGCAAACTCCCAGTCGCGGGTGTCGTGCGCGGGTACCGCCATGATGGCGCCGGTGCCGTATGTCATCAGAACATAGTCGGAAATGAAAATGGGTATCTCTCTGCCGTTTACGGGATTTATCGCAAGCACGCCGTCAAGCTTTACGCCTGTCTTGTCCTTGTTCATCTCGGTACGGTCGAAGTCGGACTTCTTTGCCGCTTCCGCCTGATATGCCCTTACGGCGTCCATGTTGCTAAGCTTGTCCGCCCACTTTTCTATCATGGGGTGCTCGGGGGAGATTACCATATATGTCGCGCCGAACAGTGTGTCGGGACGAGTGGTATATACGGTAAGGGTGTCGCCGAGGGTGGTCTTGAAGTTTACTTCCGCACCTGTGGAGCGGCCTATCCAGTTTATCTGCGCGGTCTTTATCTTCTCGAAATAATCAACGTCCTTAAGGTCGTCGATGAGCTTCTGCGCATATTCGGTTATCTTGAGCATCCACTGGCTCTTTACCTTGTGAATTACCTCGCCGCCGCAGCGCTCGCACTTGCCGTTTACAACTTCCTCGTTGGCGAGAACTACCTTACAGGATGTGCACCAGTTTACGTTCATTTCCTTCTTGTAAGCCAGTCCGTCCTTGAAAAGCTGGAGGAATATCCACTGCGTCCACTTGAAGTACTTGGGGTCGGTGGTGTTGATCTCGCGCTCCCAGTCAAAGGACATACCGAGAGACTTGAGCTGCTCCTTAAAGCGGGCAACGTTGTTCTTGGTAACGATCGCGGGGTGGATCTTGTTCTTGATGGCGTAGTTCTCCGTGGGCAGACCGAATGCGTCCCAGCCCATGGGGAAGAGCACGTTGTAGCCCTGCATACGGCGCTTTCTAGATACGATATCCATTGCGGTGTAGGGGCGGGGATGGCCGATGTGAAGTCCCTGTCCGGAGGGATAGGGGAACTCTACCAGCGCATAGAACTTAGGCTTGGAATAGTCGTTCTCCGCGTGGAATGTACGGTGGTCGTCCCAGTATTTCTGCCATTTGCTTTCAATGGCGGCGAAATCATAATTCATCTCTTTATTGTCCTTTCAAAACGGTTTTGCCGTTGATATTAAACATACAAATTCATTATACAGCATTTTATGCCTGTTGTCAATCATTTTGGCAGCCCGCGCCGCGTTTTTTTGCCAAAAGGGCGGGAAGATACGCCGCAAGCAGCACCATCGCCCCCACAAGCTCCAGCCACGCCAGCGGCGGCATTCTGTCGAGGAACGGATATATTTCGTAAAGCTGCTGCGGAAGCTCCTCCATCATGATATAATTCGTGCCGAAAATGCCGTTGAATATCCACACCGCGCCGATGTATATGTTCCCGAAGAAAAACGCGGGGAATATGCTGCGCAGCCGAACTTCATACCCGAAAACGAACAGGCAGAAAAGGCTGAACAGCAGCATGACATGATGGCTTATAACAAACTGCCAGAATGTGTAACTCTGCCATGAATAGGACAGGTCGGGCCAGATCATCGCGGGCAGAGGGCCGATAAGCGTGAAGTAATACACCACGCGGAAAAGCCCGCGCTTATCATTTGTGAGAAGAATGTATATCAGCAGGAAATTCGTAACGAAGCAGATATGCAGCGGCAGATCTTCCTCAAACCGCCATATCCCGAGGATGAGCCGCGAAGCATAATGGATTAGCATATTCGTCGCCAGCACGCCCGCCATGACACGGCGGACAATTTTCCCATTGAGCCGCGCGAGCCGCTTTCTGAAAACAAAAATAAGCACCGCCGCCGCAAGAAATACCGCAGAAATGCCGATATGAAGCCCGCCGAATATCTCCATCCTGTCTGGTATTCCTCTGAAAAAATCCGCCATGCATTTCCTCCCGATGTGTTGTATTTATAAATTATAGCCGATTATTTTCCCGCTGTCAAGCACTATACGCGCAGAATAATTGCGCCATGACGATAAATAATAAATAAGAATTTTCACGGCGGAAATATGCCGCCTTATATAATTATATCGGAATTCGGAGAGGATATTATGAGCAGACCAAAATTTTCGGGCAGAATTGGATTCGTGCTCTCGGCGGCAGGCTCCGCCGTGGGGCTGGGGAATATATGGCGGTTTCCGTATCTTGCGGCGGAGTACGGCGGGGGGATATTCCTGCTGTGCTATCTGATAGTTTCGCTGGTGCTGGGCTTCCCCATCATGGCGATGGAAATAGCAATAGGCAGGCGTGCCGCCCGCGCGAGCATACAGAGCTGGCGCGCCCTCGGAAAAGGCGGCGGCGCGATAGGCATTCTCACCGCGGTGATAACGCTGATAACGCTTCCGTACTACTGCGTTATAGGAGGATGGGTAATAAAATACGCGCTGGTGTTTGCGACCGGCGCGGGGCGGAATGCCGCGGAAAGCGGGTTTTACAGTGCGTTCATCGGGCAGACCGCGGAACCTGTTATATTTCAGGTAATATTCATCGCGGCGGCCGCGGGGGTGGTTATGTTCGGCGTAAAAAACGGCATAGAAAAGGCAAACAAGGTGCTTATGCCGATACTGGTGGTACTCGCGGTGGTGCTGGCGTTATACTCCCTCTTTGCGGAGGGTGCGGCGGGCGGCGCGGCGTACTATCTCCGCCCCGACTTCTCGAAATTCAGCTTTGAAACGATACTCGCCGCAACGGGACAGATGTTTTATTCGCTGTCGCTGTCCAGCGGGATAATCGTGACATACGGAGCGTATCTCGAAAGGAGCGCGGATATAGAGCGCTCGGTGAAGCAGGTGGAGATATTTGACATAGGCATAGCGTTTCTTTCCGGGCTGACGATAATCTGCGCGCTGTTTGCATTTTCGGGTGGAGAAGAAGCGGCGGTTTCGGCGGGAGCAGGGCTTATGTTTGAAACCATGCCTGCGGTTTTCGCGGCGATGCCGCTGGGGCAGGCGGCGGGAGCAGTATTTTTCGTGCTGGTGCTGTTCGCGGCGCTGACCTCCGCGATATCCATGCTGGAGGTCAACACCGCAAACCTCATCGGGATATTCGGGCTGAAGCGCCCCGCGGCGGCGGGGATAATGGCGGTGGTGCTGTTTGTACTGGGGCTGCCGTCGGCGCTGGGATACAGCGTATGGAGCGGCGTGAAGCCATTCGGGCACGCGATACTGGATTTTATGGATATCGTGGGGAACTCGATAATAACGCCGATCGCGGCGCTGCTCGCCTGCCTTTACATCGGGTGGGTAGTGAAGCCGTCGGTGATTTCCGACGAGATCGGTCGGAACGGCGTTTTCAAGCGGCGGCGCAGCTTTGAATTTATGATAAAATACGCTGCGCCTGTATTTATCGGCGGGGTGCTGCTGGGGGCAGCACTGGGGATATAATGCGCCGTCAAGGCGCGCGGGGATGTCGTTCCCTCCGAACGGAGTGAGGAGGGGCGGCAGCCCCGCTGATTGCTTCAAAAGGCGCTTTCGCCAAGCATAGGCGCCGTGGTACTTTTTAATTGCAAATTTGTTTTCGCTCCCGCGAGGGGGAAACGGCGACTTGTGCCGCAAGGTACGGGAAGAAATTTCAGCTACGCTGTTGGTTCAAACAATTTAATAAATTTCTTTTCGCACAATTGCGAGGGGAGCAACTTTGGTGGAGGGGAAAACTACGTTTTCCACCTCCCCCATAGTTTCTCCCCTCGCGCTCCCCTTTTCCTAACCCCTACCTCTTTCCTGAAGCGTAAACGCACTTTGCATGGGAAAAGTTTCTTTTCGCTTTGCGAGTTAAGCGTTAATTTTATGCGTTTGTTGCTTTTTAACACACGCAGTCGCACAATTGAGAATCCGCCGTAAGATTTTAATTGCTCTGACAGGCGCCTGCGCTTTGAGCGCCCCATAAATCTTAATGTACGGTCACAAAACGTATCCACGTTAAATCACATCACGCCCAGCGAGCGAAGCAAAGCGATGCTGCACGCTTTCCCATGAGTGCAATGCCATCGCTGGTACATATAATGATGCTACCACCTGCCAGAGCCTATGCCAAGCATTACAATAAGGTCGCGGAGCGAGATAAACCTTTCAAAATGTAAGGCGCGAAAACCTTTAAGGAAAGAGGTGGGGGTTAGGAAAAGGGGAGCGCGAGGGGAGAAACTATG
>CAVIFG010000101.1:2265-7501 GCA_963641955.1 Escherichia coli | reverse complement strand
GCATTTTTTATTAACGCTGCGAAAGATATTTTTCCGCGGAATTGACTGCATTCGCGCCGTCCGCCGCGGCTGTTATCACCTGCCGAAGCGGAGTCGTCCGCACATCCCCCGCCGCGAATATGCCCGCCGCAGAGGTAACGCAGTCCTCCCCTGCGACAACATACCCGGACTTGTCCAGTTCGCACACGCCGTTCAGCGGCGCAGTACTCGGGGCGCTGCCTATCGCAACAAAAATACCGTCGACATTAATGTGCTTCTGCCCGCCGTTCTGAGTATAATCCAGCCCGTCCGCCTTGTCGCCGCCTGTGACATTCGTAAGCACAGCGCCAAGCACGGGGACGATATTCTCCGCCTCGCTCACCTGCTTCTGAAGCGTTTTGTTTGCGCGGAATTCATCGCGGCGGTGAACCAGATACACGGTTTTCGCAAGCTTTGAAAGATATATCGCGTCGCCGAGGGCAGTATCTCCGCCGCCGATCACAGCAACGATCTTGTCCTTATAAAAGAAGCCGTCGCACACCGCGCAGTAAGATATGCACCCCTTGTCGCCGCCGGGTACGTCAAGTTTTCTGTGGGAGGCTCCCGCGGCGTATATCACCGCTTTCGCGGTCTGAGATGTTCCGTCCGCAAAGTTCACGCGCCAGTTTTCGCCGTCCTTTTGGATGGAGCTTACCTCCGCTTCGATAAATTCAGTGCCGAGGGACTCCGCGTGGCTGCGGAATTTTTCGCCGAGGTCGTAGCCGCTCACGCCGAAAAGCCCGGGGTAGTTGTCCACACGCTCGGTCACGGCTATCTGACCCGTACCCATATAATCCTTTTCTATTACTGCAAGCGAAAGCTGGGCGCGCCTGCCGTATATCGCGGCGGAAAGCCCCGCCGGGCCGCTTCCGATGATAAGTATATCGTACATAATACCCTCCTCGCACACTATGCCTATCAAATTACTCTGTTATTATATTCTTTTATTTATTATTTGTCAAGATATATAAATTATTTATAGCCTGCAATAAAAAATCCGAATAGAAAATAATACTAAACCTATTGACATTATATGTTTAGTAGTGTATAATAGCAACATAAACCTAAAGTTTTGGGGTGAATATATGAATTTTAACACCAAGCTGCTGCACAGCGGCTTCAAGCAGGATGCAGCTACCGGCTCGACCCTCGCTCCGATATATCAGGTGAGCGCATTTGCGCAGGAAAGTGCAGAAAAGCTGGAGGCGGTGTTCAACAACCGCGCGCCGGGCTTTGCCTATTCCCGCATCGGAAACCCGACGGTAGCGAGCTTCGAAAACCGCATGAATGCTCTCGAAAAGGGCTTAGGCGCGGTCGCCTGTTCCTCGGGCATGGCGGCGGTAACGCTGTCCCTGCTGAATATACTTGAAGCGGGCGACGAGGTCATCGCGGGCGCGGGTCTGTTCGGCGGAACCATCGATCTTTTCGGCGACCTGAAAGCATTCGGCATAACAACGCGATTTGCGCATCATGTTACTCCCGAAGAACTGCTCCCGCTTATAAACGAGAAAACAAAGGCGGTTTTTGCGGAGCTTATCGGCAACCCGGGGCTTGAGATAGTCGACCTTAAAGCGGTTTCGGAACTCTGCCATGAACACGGCATACCTCTTATAATAGACAGCACCACCGCAACGCCGTATCTCATAAATCCGTTTGAATTCGGCGCGGATATCGTGGTACACTCCACCTCCAAATACATAAATGGAAGCGGCAACTCAATTAGCGGCGTTATCATCGACAGCGGAAAATTCCCGTGGGATTTCGAGAAGCATTCCGCCCTCGCCGAATATAAAAAGATGGGAAAGCTTGCGTATCTCGCAAAGCTGCGCGGCGGGCTTTGGCGGAATGTAGGCGCCTGTCTGGCACCGATGAACGCATTCATGAATTCAATAGGAATGGAAACGCTCGGACTGCGAATGCAGCGATGTTGTGAAAACTCGCTGGCGCTTGCGGAATTCTTCCGCGAAACGGACGGGGTCGAACCGAATTACCCCGCTCTTTCGGACAACCCGTACAACGCGCTTTGCAAGAGCCAGCTCAAAGGCAAAGGCGGCGCAATACTCACCATAAGGGTCGGCAGCAAGGAACGCGCATTCAGGCTTATAAACGGTCTGAAGCTTGCCACGAATGCAACGAATATAGGCGATGTCCGCACGCTGGTAATACACCCGTCGAGCACCATCTACGCGCACAGCAACGAACAGCAGAAACAAGCCGCCGGCGTATACGAAGATACGATAAGAATAAGCGTCGGCATAGAAGATAAAGAGGATCTCATCGCCGATTTCAAGCAGGCGATAGATGCATTGTAAAGAGGAAAAAAGTATGGCAACAGATTATGCAACACTAAAAAAAGGCGGCTTCATGCGCCAGAAGCAGAAGAATAATTTCTCGCTCAGACTTCGCGTTGTGGGCGGAAATCTCACCGCAAAGCAGCTTGCGACCATCGCGGAGGTATCCGATAAGTTCGGCGAGGGATATGTACATCTGACCTCCCGCCAGAGCGTGGAGATACCGTTTATAAAGCTTGACAATATCGACGAGGTAAAAGCGGCGCTTGCCCTCGGCGATGTTGAGCCGGGCGTATGCGGGCCGAGAGTACGCACCATCACAGCCTGTCAGGGCGCGGCGATATGCCCCAGCGGCTGCATAGATACATATGCGCTTGCAAAGGAACTCGACGACCGCTATTTCGCGCGGGAGCTTCCGCACAAGTTCAAGTTCGGCATCACGGGATGTCAGAATAACTGCCTTAAATCCGAGGAAAACGACGTCGGAATAAAAGGCGGCATTCAGGTGAAATGGAACGAGGACGCCTGCATTGGCTGCGGAGTCTGTGAAAAGGCGTGCCGCAGCGGCGCAATATCCATCGCCGACGGCAAGGTCAGCGTGGACTATAATAAGTGCAATTTCTGCGGACGCTGCTTCAAATCCTGCCCCACCGAAGCATGGGACACAGTGCACGGCTACATCGTGTCCTTCGGCGGTCTTTTCGGAAACACCATCAACAAGGGCGAAGCAGTGATCCCGTTCATCGAAAGCAAGGAAAAGCTGCTGAAGATATGCGACGCCGCAATAGTATTTTTCGAGCAGAACGCAAAGCCCGGCGAGCGCTTCAAGTTCACCATCGACCGCGTTGGCAGGGACAAGTTTGAGAATGTAATAAAGGAGGCTTACAGCAATGGCTGATTACAATATCGACGACACCGTGGATATCACCGACGTGGTGTGCCCCACGACTTTCGTAAAAGCAAAGGTGGCTCTCGAGGAGCTGGACGAGGGTCAGGTGCTCTCCATAAGAATGAACGACGGCGAGCCCGTTCAGAACGTTCCCCGCAGCATAAAGGAAGAGGGTCACAAGATACTTAAACTCATCAACAACGAGGACGGAACGTATGACCTCATCGTAGAAAAGGTGGGCGACTGATGGCAGTAAAGGCAACAAACGAAAGCTTTGCGCAGGACATTGCCGCGGGAACTGTGCTGGCGGATTTCTATTCTGATTCCTGCATTCCCTGCAAGAGAATGTCCCCGGTGCTTGCCGAAATCGAGGAAGCAAACCCCAGCGTGAAGCTTGTCAAGCTAAACATAAATTTCAGCGTCGAAACCGCCGCCAAGTATGAGGTCACATCGGTACCCACGCTGGTATTCTTCAAAAACGGCGAGGAGATCAGAAGAATTTCCGGCGCGGTAAAAAAAGCACAGATAGAAGAAATCTTAAATACATTATAAGGAGAACAACTATGAAGATCACAGTTACAGGAGTAAACAAGGAAGTTGCGGACGGACTGACCCTCGCGCAGCTCGTTATAGACGAAAAGGTAGAAACCCCCGAGTACGTCACCGCAAGCGTGAACGATGAATTCGTATCCTACAGCAGCTTCGAGGACACTGTTCTCAAGGACGGCGACAACGTTGAGTTCATCTACTTCATGGGAGGCGGTCAGTAATGGCATTTACGAACGAACAGCTTGAGCGCTACTCCCGTCACATAATTCTGAAGGAAGTCGGCGCAAAGGGACAGAAGAAGCTCCTTAACGCAAAGGTGCTGATAATCGGCGCAGGCGGTCTGGGCGCGCCCGCTGCGCTGTATCTCGCCGCCGCAGGCGTGGGCACCATCGGCATCGCGGACGCGGACGAGGTTGATCTTTCCAACCTCCAGCGACAGGTAATTCACACCACCGCCGACGTCGGAAAGGCAAAGGTGCAGTCCGCCAAGGAAACCATGGAAGCCATCAATCCCGATGTCACCGTGAACACCTACCGCACATTCATCGACAGCGAAAACATTCTCGATATCATCAAGGATTATGATTTTGTTATCGACGGAACGGATAATTTCCCCGCGAAATTCCTCATCAACGACGCCTGCGTAATGGCAAAGAAGCCTTTCTCCCATGCGGGAATAATCCGCTTCAAGGGACAGCTTATGACCTATGTCCCCGGGCAGGGTCCCTGCTATCGCTGCGTATTCAAAAATCCCCCGCCAAAGGACGCAGTCCCTACCTGCAAACAGGCGGGAGTTATCGGCGCGATGGGCGGCGTTATCGGAAGCCTGCAGGCAATGGAAGCAATCAAGTATATCCTCGGCGTGGGCGACCTGCTGACGGGATATCTGCTGACCTACGACGCACTGAAGATGGAGTTCCGCAAGATAAAGCTGCCGTCGGACACAAGCAAGTGCCCGATATGCGGCGAGCACCCGACAATTACAAAGCTCATTGATTATGAGCAGGCTGAATGCGATGGAGTACATTTATGATAAAGCTTTCCAAGTCTGATTATGAAAAGATGCTTGCCCACGCGCAGAGCGAACTGCCGAACGAAGCGTGCGGTCTTATCGCGGGAACTATCGAAAACGGCGACAAGCTGATAACAAAGGTGTACCTGCTGACAAACACGGATCATTCCAACGAGCATTTCAGCATGGATCCGAAAGAGCAGCTCGCCGCGATAAAGGATATGCGCGCCAACGGACTTGTGCCGCTCGGCAACTGGCACAGCCATCCCGAATCCCCCTCCCGCCCGTCGGAAGAGGACAAACGCCTTGCATACGACAGCAAGGCAAGCTATATGATACTTTCGCTGATGGATAAAGACGCGCCCGTGCTGAATTCGTTCCATATTTCCGGAACGGATTCGGAAAAGGAGCAGCTTGAGATCGGCTGATAATAATTTTATTGAAAAACAATTAAAATTTCCGCGTAGCGAATTGGTT
>CAVIFG010000101.1:0-2255 GCA_963641955.1 Escherichia coli | reverse complement strand
CGCGATATCCCCCCGCAGGGTATAATCCACCACCAGCTTCACGCCGCTCTCGTCGGGATAATACTTCTCCTCCGCCGCGGCAACTTCGTATTCCGAATAGAAATTCTGCTCATAATCATCCTTCAGCCGCTTCAGTTCCCGCGTGCAGTCCTCCGCGCTGCGGGTGACTTCAACGTCGCGATAGGCGGTATATGTACCCGTCTTTATCTTGAACGGCATTTCCGCGTCAAATATGCGCACCAGCTTCGTTTCCTCGGAATACACCGCGTCGGGTACATTCGCCTCCCCGAAGAAAAGCGGATATTCGTCGTCATTGAAAACAATATAGCTGAACTCCGTCTTATCCCCGTCGGCACGCCGCACCGTTTCGCTGAACGGAACGTAAAATTCCTGCGTTTCCGTAAATTCCCCGATGATCTCCGCGTCCGCGCGAACAAACAGCACATCGTCGTTCCCGTCGGGGACTACCCCGCTGACAAGCAGCGTGCCCTCCGCAACACCGCTTCCCACCGACACTTCCGAAGCGCCCTCGCGCACCGTCTGGCTGATTATCATCGCTCCACGCGAAGCCACGATATTTCTCGGCTGATCCTCCTCCATTTCGGGCAGGGGCGTGCCCTTTTCCACGCGAACATTTACCCTGAACCCAACGCAGGACACATCCACCCACGAGCAGTTCTCCACCTCAAGCATTATCTGATGCTCCGCCCGCGACATTTGCAGGGAGTATTTGTCCGCGCCCTTTTCTATGCCGTTTTCGCGGAGTATCTCAAGTATCTGTCCCCGCGGAACATCCCCCTCGATATTTATCGCCTCGACCCGCGTCTGGAACATCGACAGCATTATCATCAGTATCAGCCCGCCGACATACAGCCCGAACCGCATTTTATAACGCATCAGCGTGAAATATATCCCCCGCCGTTTTCCCGCGCGGATACGCACGCCGTTCCTGCGGGCGGCTTTTGCGGCGGTGTAATAGTCCAGCGGGGATATCTCCCCCGAAACAGTGCCGCCGGCAGTCTTTACCCTGCGGAGAACTACGCCGCTCTCCAACAGCTCGGAAATCATCTTTTCCTGAAACCCGCCGATACCGCTGAAAGAAACTCTCCCGAAATACAGCCCGCGGCTTTTTTCATGCGCTGTTTTTTTCTTCATGTCAGTGTTCCTCCAGCGTTAGCGAATGTATCTTCCCGCTTATTTTAACGCCGTTCACGCCGAAGCTTTCCAGCACAAGCGGCGTGCCCGCTATGCGGATATCCGCCGAATACACGGAAAGCGTGATGAAATTATCGCCGCATTCGCGGACGCAGCGGCAGTTTTCAATATAAAGCTCGCCGCTGTCGCGCATGGTTATCGTAAAGTGTCGCGCCGCCTCATTCTCAAGCGCAATGAGCTTTTCCTTAACTCCCATATTTTCTCCTTTTCAACGCAGCATTGCCTATCCGAGGGCTTGTTTATTTATATGCGGCGGCATGGAAGCTTATGACGGGTACAAAAAAAGCAGCGGTCAATCAAGACCGCCGCCGAACGATTTATTCAGATGTAATTATTCTTCGTCCTTCTTCTCCGCTTCCTCGGAAACTGCCTCCGCAGTAACCTCCTCGGAAACCTCGGGCTCCTCCGCGGGTTCCTCGCGGACGGGAAGCTTTGTTCCGCAGCTCGGGCAGAACGCGTTTTCGTTCTTTGTTTTCTTGCCGCAGTTCGGGCAGGATATCTCGCCCTTGAGTGCGTCTATCTTTTCGTTTATCTCGCTCAGCCTTGCGAAGCAGTCGTCTATCTCGCTTACCATCAGTGCGAAGGCATTGTCGTCCTTCTTGTCGGTCTTTGCCATCTGATAGATAAGCTCGCCGAGCTTTTCATACTTGTTCTTGATATCGCCGTTGAGCTGGCTCTCCTTGATCTTCAGCTTGGAAAGCTGAACAGCCTCGTCGGTCTTTTTTCCTGCCGTTGCGGCAACGTTCTTGGTGGTGTTGATAACGTCATCTAAAAATCCCATAGTTAAGCTCCTTTCAGCGCATCATCGGCGCATCCCGATGTGTTAGTGATATTGTACCACACATTTATGAAATTTGCAAGAATTTTTTTGACGAAATCAACAAATCCGCGCGATAGTTTATTACGCCACATCCTGCCGATATAGTATATAAGAATACACCGTGGAAGCCGCCGCGGTCATTATCAGGTTTATCGAAAGAGTTATCCACAGCGCCCGCGTTTTTACCGTTTTCATTTCTGCTCCCTCCAAACTACTACAG
>CAVIFG010000100.1:0-7639 GCA_963641955.1 Escherichia coli | reverse complement strand
GAGTAGTGCTCGACGTGCATTTTGTGGTCGAGGATGTTGTCCTCCTTTACGGGGCGGAATGTTCCCAGACCAACGTGCAGGGTCACATATGCAAGGTCGACGCCCATTGCGCGTGCCTGCTCGAATTCGCGCTCGGTGAAGTGCAGTCCCGCCGTAGGCGCCGCCGCGGAGCCTGTTTCACGGCAGTATATGGTGTTGTAGCGGTCGTTGTCCTTCAGCTTTTCGGTGATATACGGCGGCAGGGGCATCTGACCTATCCTGTCGAGGATGTCGAAGAAATCACCGTCGAATGAGAACCGCACGATACGGCTTCCGTCGTCGGAGGTTTCGAGTATCTCCGCGGAAAGCTCATCGTTGAAATCCACGATAACGCCGGGCTTCAGGCGCTTTCCCGGGCGGACGAGGGTCTCCCAGTCGGTGAGGGACAGGCGCTTCAGCAGCAGGAATTCAACGGGAACTCCTGTTTCGCGCTTGGTGCCGTATATCCTCGCGGGGAAGACCTTGCTGTCGTTCATGACGAGCAGGTCGCCTTTTTTGAGGTAATTGCATATATTGTAGAAATGGTCGTGGGTTATCTCACCCGTGGCGCGGTCTATCTTCATCAGGCGGGAGCTGTCGCGGGGCTCCAGCGGAGTCTGCGCGATGAGTTCCTGCGGAAGATCATAGTAAAAATCGCTCTTGAGCATTTTAAGTTCCTCTGCTTTCATATTTTATAATACTGCTTCTATTGTACCACAATTCGTCATATAATTCAATCGGGGACAGCGCCGACAAAATAAACAAAATATAAGGGAAATGTGCGGCATATTTCTACCTTTGCGATAGGATTTTGCCGTCGAAACCGTTGACAAAATGAAAAAACTGTGGTAAAATAAAAAAAGCTTATGACAGTGCTGTCGTAAGTTAACTGATAGAGGTGCGGAAACGATTAGTAGCGCGTGCACGAATGGCGTTCGGACGCCGCCGCGTGAAAGGCCTACCGCCGAAGAATATACAGTCCGTGGTGTATATATCTGGTCGTTCGCCGAACAGGCGCACGATTGTCATCGACTTTCGGGTGATGGAGAGCTATCTGCAATTTATTTTTCAGATCGCAATGCCTGCCGGAATACGCCGATGAAACTGTTCTCATCGGTTTTTTTGTTATACGGCACTGCATAAAGGCAACACCGCGCAAGCACCGACATTTGGTTTTTGTACGCGTATTGCATGAAGAAAATCTTACAAAAGGAAAGGTTCAACTATTATGAAAAAGCAGTTCAATGTCGGCATCATCGGCGCAACAGGCATGGTAGGCCAGCGTTTCGCTATCCTGCTTGAAAATCATCCCTGGTTCCATGTTACTGTTCTCGCGGCTTCCCCCCGTTCCGCTGGCAAGACCTACAAGGAGGCTGTCGGCGACAGATGGTTCATGGATGTTCCCATGCCCAAGAACATGGAAAACATTATAGTTAAGGACGCAACGGCCGATGTAAACGAGATCGCTTCGCAGGTCGATTTCGTATTCTGCGCCGTTGATATGAAGAAGGACGAGATAAAGGCTCTCGAAGAGGCTTACGCAAAGGCAGAGTGCCCCGTTATGTCCAACAACTCCGCTAACCGCTTCACACCCGATGTTCCCATGATCATCCCCGAGGTCAACGCAGACCACGCGGCTATCATTGATGCACAGAAGAAGCGCCTTGGCACAAAGCGCGGCTTTATCTCCGTAAAGTCCAACTGCTCCATCCAGAGCTACGTTCCCGCTCTTTCTCCTCTGAGAAAGTTCGGCATCACAGAGGTTCTCGCGTGCACATACCAGGCTATCTCCGGCGCAGGCAAGACCTTCGAAACATGGCCCGAGATGGTAGATAACCTTATCCCTTACATCGGCGGCGAGGAAGAGAAGTCCGAGCAGGAGCCTCTGAAGGTTTGGGGTCATATCGAGGGCAACGAGATCGTTAAGGCTGACGCTCCGAAGATCACAACACAGTGCCTGCGTGTTCCTGTTTCCAACGGTCACTTCGCAGCAGTATTTGTAAGATTTGAAAACAAGCCCACCATCGAGGAGATCAAGAAGATCTGGGCGGAATACACCGCAGAGCCCCAGGCGCTCGGTCTGCCCTCCGCTCCCAAGCAGTTCCTCCACTACTTCGAAGAGGACAATATGCCCCAGGCTAAGCTTCACAGAAATCTTGAAAACGGTATGGCAGTGTCCATCGGACGTCTGCGCCCCGATACCCAGTACGACTACAAGTTCGTTTGCCTTTCCCACAACACGCTCCGCGGCGCTGCGGGCGGTGCGGTAGAGATGGCAGAGCTGCTTGCGGCTAAGGGCTATCTGGATTGATCCGTTCGGTCTGAAAGGATAATTGATATTTTATGAGCAATACGATTTTTACAGGCGTTGCGACCGCCATCGCAACCCCCATGAACGCTGACGGCAGCATAAACTACGAAGAATTCGGCAGAATGCTGGATTTTCAGGTTGACAACGGCGCGGATGCAGTTGTTATCTGCGGCACCACAGGCGAATCCGCGACCATGACCGACGACGAGCACCGCGAGGTTCTCCGCTACGGCATCGAGCGCGTAAACCACCGTATCCCCGTTATCGCGGGCACAGGCAGCAACGATACTGCTTATGCCATCGAGCTGTCCAAGGACGCCGAAAAGCTCGGCGCGGACGCTCTTCTGCTGGTAACGCCTTACTACAACAAGGCTTCCCAGCGCGGTCTTGTAAAGCACTTCACCGCCATTGCAGACAGCGTTAACATCCCGATCGTTCTGTACAATGTTCCTTCCCGCACGGGCGTGAACATTTCCATCGACGCATACAAGGAGCTTGCAAAGCACCCGAACATCGTAGCCACCAAGGAAGCAAGCGGCAATATGGATCTTATGATGCAGATCGCCACTTACACCGACCTTGACATCTACTCGGGCAACGACGACGAAACCCTCTGCGCGCTTGCACTGGGCGCAAAGGGCGTTATCTCCGTTACTGCAAACTGCATGCCCAAGGAAAAGCACGACGAGGTCATGCTCTTCAAGGGCGGCAAGCACGCGGAAGCTCTCGAAATGCAGAAGAAGCTGCTGGCGTTTGAGAAGGCGCTGTTTATGGACGTAAACCCCATCCCCGTTAAGGAAGCGCTGAACATCATGGGCTTCAAGGCGGGCGAGTGCAGACTGCCCCTCTGCTCCATGACAGAGGCGCAGGTAGAAGTTCTCAGAGCGGCAATGGAGCCTCTCGGAATTATTGGCACAATTAAGTAAATGCTTTCGGGCGGGTCTGACAGCCCGCCCGTTTTTCAGAAAGGAATTTCAATGACAAGGATAGCTGTAACAGGCGCCTGCGGCAGAATGGGTCGCGTTATCGTGAACCTCTGCAAGGACCGCGGCGACTGCGAAATAATCGCGGGAATAGACAAGCTCGGCGAGAAATACGATGATTTCCCCGTTTACAAGAGCGTTTTCGATATGACTGAAAAGCCCGATGTCATCATCGACTTTTCGCACCCCTCGGCACTGCCCGACCTGCTTTCCTACGGAAAGATGAACAATGTTCCGCTGGTGATAGCGACAACAGGCTACACCGACGAGGAGCGCTCGCAGATAACCGCTGCTTCGGCGCAGATACCCGTATTTTTCACATTCAATATGTCGCTGGGCATAAATCTTCTGGTGGAGCTTGCGCGCAAGGCAACGCAGGTGCTCGGCGGGCAGTTTGATATCGAGATACTTGAGAAGCATCACAATCAGAAAAAGGACGCTCCCTCCGGCACGGCGATAATGATAGCCGAGGCAATAAACGACGAGCTTGGCGGCAAGGATCATTTCGTGTACGACCGCCACAGCGTAAGAAAGCCCCGCGACAAGGACGAGATAGGTATGCACGCGATACGCGGCGGCACCATCGTCGGCGAGCATGATATCATTTTCGCAGGCCACGACGAGGTGATTACCCTTTCGCACTCCGCACAGTCCCGCGAGGTGTTTGCGGTGGGCGCTGTAAATGCGGCGGTGTTCCTTGCGGGCAAGCCTGCGGGAATGTACGCCATGTCTGATTTGATAAAGGAGAATTGATATGAGCATTCAGGTTACAGAAAACGTATCCGCGGTATCTTTCGTTAACGTACCGCTCAACAAGACTATCATGGAGGACACGCTGACCGCTGTCGCAAAGGCAGGCATCAACATCGACATGATCTCCATGACCGTTCCCACCTCCGAAATATTCAGCTTCGGCTTCACCCTTTCCGATGAGGATATGCCCAAGCTGCTTACGGTCGTAAAGGAACTGAAGGCTAAGGAGAACAGCATCGTTCCCATGATAAACAGCGGCAACCGCAAGATAGTAATAAAGACCAGCGACATGGAAGCGCAGGCAGGCTTTGCGGCAAGAGTGTTCGAAATGCTCAACCGTATAGATGCCATGATACTTCTGATAACAACAGGTGTTGACGAGATCTCCGTTCTTATCCGCGAGAGCGACGCAGAAACCGCCGAGGCTGAACTGAGGAGGATGTTCGGCTGATGTGGAAATTCCTTTTAAGCGAAGCCGCGGCGGCGACCGCCGAGGCGGAAACGCATGAAGCGACCCTAAACGACGCCGTGCAGGATCTTGTTGAGCATCCCGAGGAAACCATGTCGGCGTTCGGCAAGTTTTTCGAGGATCTTGGAAACAGCATTCTCAAGGCAGTGCCCACGATACTTTTCGCGGTGCTGATACTTGTTATAGGCATATTCTTCACGAAACTCTGCCTGTGGCTGATTTCAAAGGGACTGAACAAGTCCAAGCTCGACCTTACAGTAACAAAGTTCGCAACGCAGGTCACAAAGATAGTGCTGTACGTCCTGCTGGTAACAATAATCCTGTCCATCCTCGGCATTCCCGCAACATCCATCATCACCGTAATCGGTACGGCAGGCGTTGCGATAGGCCTTGCATTACAGGATTCGCTGTCGAATGTCGCGGGCGGATTTATCCTGATGGTTACGAAGCCGTTCAAGATAGGCGATTACATAATCGTCGGCGGCGTGGAGGGAACAGTCGCGCAGATCTCCGTTCTTCACACAAGACTTGATTCCGCTTCTAATCAGGCGATATTCATCCCGAACGGACAGGCGGTCAACGCGACCATCGTAAACAACAACGGCAACAACATACGCCGTGTTGATATGACGTTTTCCATCTCCTACGAAGCCGATTTTGCAAAGGCGCAGAAGGTCATCATGGATGTGCTCAACAGCAACCCCAAGATAGACACCACCCGCGCAATGACGGTAAGAATGCTTGAGCACGGCGCGAGCGCCATCGTAATTGCGGTTCGCCCGTGGTGCAAGACTGCGGACTACTGGGACGTTTATTTCGACACCACCGAGCAGGTGCGCGCGGCGTTCATCAAGAACGATATCGAGATACCATTCGACCAGTTGGATGTGCACCTTGTCGGAAATTCCGAAAACGCAAAGTAAAAAAATTTCCCCCTGTGAAAAACAGGGGGAATTTCATATCAAAAGGACAGCCGCGCGGGCTGTCCTTTATGTTTATTTGTTTAAGATTTGAACTTGTCCGTCATGTTCTTGAGCGCCGAAGCCTGCGTGTCAAGCTCCACGGACGCCGCCGCACTTTCTTCCGCATTCGCCGCGGAGGCGGTGACGTACTTCGAGATATCCTCGGTCTTTTCGGAGATGTCGCTCATGCGGCGGCTCTGCTCCGCGCCGGAATCAACAATGGCGGTGATTATGCGGTCGACCTCCTCCATTTTGGAGAGCACTCCGCTGAATGTTTCCGCGGTGTTGTCGGCAAGCTGCTTTCCGTTTTCCACCGCCTGCGCGGCTTCGTTTATCAGCGATGTTGTGCGGCCGGAAGCTTCCGCGCTCTTTCCGGCAAGGGTGCGCACCTCGTCGGCCACTACTGCGAAGCCCTTTCCCGCTTCGCCAGCCCTTGCCGCTTCAATGGAAGCGTTGAGCGCGAGAATGTTCGTCTGGAATGCGATATCCTCGATGGTTTTGTTGATCTCCTGAATTTTCTCGGATGTGGTGCGTATCTCGTCCATGGCGGCGAGCAGGCTGCCCATCTGCTCGTTTCCGCGCTGTGCGGCTTCGGAGGTTTCGGTGGAAACCACTCCCGCGCGGGAAGCAAGCTCGGAATTTTCGGTGATAATCTTTTCCGCAGAGGATATGCTTTCGGTTATGTTGTCAATGAGCGCGGTCTGTTTTGAAGCGCTCTCCGCGAGGTCGTTTGCGCCGCGGGAAACATTCTCCGCGCCGCTGAACACCGATTCCGCCGCGCGGGAGATACCGCCGAATACTCCGCCAAGCTCCGAAAGAATACCGTTCAACGAATCCTTTATCGGTGCGAAGTCGCCCGCGTATTCCTGCGTTACGCTTCCGCGGAAATCACCCTGCGACATCTTTTCAAGATGTTCGGAAATATCGCTGACGTAGGTGCGGAGGGTCGCGTTGGTCTGCTCGATTATGCGGCATACATTGCCGATTTCGTCGTTCGCCTTGTAATCAAACGAAACGGAAAGATCGCCGTGCGTCATTTTTTCCGCCGCAGAGGAAACAGCGGCAAGCGGCTTGAAGCACTTTCTTATTATAATAACGCAAACCACTGCCGCCGCGGCGATCGTTACGGGGATGATGACCGAGAAAATGATCAGCATATTTGTAACATCCTTGTACAGTTCCGAGGAATCCATTGCATAGCTCAGCGTCCAGCCCGCCGTGGGTATATCGGTGGAAAGCACAAATCTTTTCGCGCCGTCGTAGTCGGTGATGGTGCGGGCGGAAACGCCGTCGGAGGTGCTTTCAGCGGAAATTCCGCTTATCGTCGAGGAATAATCTGTGTAGTGCTCGTTTCCGCTGTCGTCGACATAGGGCATAAGCTCCGCGCTTCTGTGGATCATCACGCTGCCCGAAGCGGCGGTGAGCACGGGATATCCGTTTTCCGTGAAGCTGTATTCCGAAATAATATCCTGTACATCCGTAAGGAACATATCCGCGGCGGTGACGCAGCTTACGGCGCCGTTTCTGCGGTAAGCCTTGGCGATGGTTATAACCATGTTGCCGGTCAGCGCGTCGATATACGGCTCGGTGATTATCGCGCTTTCGGACGCGGCGGCTTCCTTATACCAGTCGCGGTCGGTCGTGATGTAGTCCGAGGGGACCTCCCAGCCGTCGGAAAAAACGGCATAGTTGTCGGGACAGCCTATGTATATCGCGAACATTTCCGGCATCCTGCCTATCGCGTCGACGAGGTAGGCGTACATATCGTTTCTGTTGTCGGTGTCAAGTTTCTGATATCCTATTTCGTCCGACAGGTCGGAAACGCGCTGGGCTTCCTTTTGCAGCCATGCGTCCACCTGATGCGAAAAATCGCTGATGGAGGCTTCGGCGGCCTCGGTGATATGCTTCTGAGAATTTGCAGACATGAATATGCAGCTTATCGCAGCAAGCACCAGCATCGTCGCTACCATCAGCGCGATGGATGTTACGGTTATCCTTGCCTTGAGGGAAAGGTTTTTCATAGAATTATCCTCTCTTCCTCAGTTCCAAGTCGGAGGAACTAAGTTTTTGTTGAATTTGTATAATTTATTATAACACAAGTCGCGAATTTTGTAAATAGTAAATGATAAATTTGTCGGTTTTG
>CAVIFG010000099.1:0-7700 GCA_963641955.1 Escherichia coli | reverse complement strand
GATGTATACTGCATTCAGACTGTAAATGCAAGGAAATCGCACTGCGGACGAAGAGTGCAAAAAAATAAGGGGCGGCAGATAGTCCTGCTGCCCTACATCATATATATCCGTATTTTGTGTGGCATGGCCTTTACAATGATTTTATCCACTTGACTGTTTCCGCAAGTCCCTCTTCAAAGGAATACTGTGCCTTATAGCCGGTATCGTTTTTTAGTCTGTCAACAGAGAACCAATCCATTTTATATACAATACCATCCTCGGGACGTTTTCCGAGCGCAATTTCCGCGCCACCACCCATGGCGACGGGAAGCTGTAAAAGGTAATCCCTCAATAACCTTGGCGAGCCGCTGCCAAGAAAGTAGAAATCATGATGCAGATTTTTTTCTCCCAGCAGATAGATAGCGTTCACAACATCGGAAATATAAACAAAATCATATGGCTGACTTCCTTGCGAAAATTCGGGAACGTTTCCCTTGTTTAATTCGCCAAGGGCATAGGAAATAAGATTGCCCGATTTGTTGAGCGGCCCGTATATATTCGAAAACTGCATCCAAACAAACGGCATACTTATCGAACGGCAGAAAATGCTGAGCATTACACGAGTGTTCTTCTTAGCGGCGCCGTAGATCATATTTTGAGATACACCGATGGAGCTTTCTTCGATAACGTTATCAATGATGCGCTCCGTTATTGTGCCCGCACAAAGAAATTTCCCACAGCAAAGCGCCTTTGCCGCCTTTGCCGCATCGCAACTGTATTTTGAATTCAGAAGCTGTGTTTCATAGTCCGCCCGTAGCGGTCCCGCGGAGCCTATCCATGCAAGATGGTAAAAACAGTCGAAACCTCTTTCTGCAATTCGGTAGGCAAGATCTGCAATTTCCGACAGTTCGCAGTAAACTATTCTGACCCCCGGCAAGTCTTTAATATCGTCTATGTTTTCATTGGCGTCCTTTATTATTGCAGTGACCTGCACATTCTGCGAACAGAGTTTTTTCACAAGCCAGGTGCCGACAAAACCGTTTGCACCTGTTACAATTGCATTTTTCATTGTTACACCTCTAACGAAATGATTACTGTTCCTTTATCCAGGCCATAGTTCTTTTTGTACCTTCCGCAAACGACACTTCTGGGGTGAAGCCTGTGTGTTCCTTCAGAAGATCAATGCTGAATTTTTCAACGGGCATATTTATCCCTGTAAAAGGAATATCGCCAAAAATAAAATCAAGCTCCGGAGAAACAGCTTCCTTCATTTCAAGGAGGAAATTCTTAAGAGGCTTTGCGTTTCCGCTTCCGATAACGTATGTGCAGTGGGTATGACCATGCTCGCCCAAAAGGCGGAATGCCCTTGCAACATCGGTAATATAAATGAAATCGTAATTCTGTACGCCGGATGTAAACGTCGGCTCCTCGCCTGCGATTATCTTGCGCAGGGTCGTATTGACAAGCCTCGGGGATAATTCTCCCGGGCCGTAGGAGTTGGTTATGTTGGCCCATATGAGGTTTATATCAAGCTGCGTTGCAACGCTCGCCGCCATGGTATGTGCCACAAGCTTGCCGCTGCCGTATATGTATCCCGCGCCAGGCTTATTGCCGTTTGTGTATACGGCAGCCATGGTTTCCTGCTCCATGATGCTACCCGCGCATACGAAAGAGCAGCAACCGATATTGTGGGCAGTCCTTAGACAGTCTATCGTCCACCTTGCATTATCAAGCTGGAGTCCGCAGTCTGCCCTCGCCGGGCCGGCAGAGCCGACCCACGCAAAATGGTAAAACACATCGCAGCTCTTTACACGTTCATCCGACTCTATATCCGAAATGCTGTCTATGCTGCACGGGATGAATGTAAGCAGGTTGCTTTCGGGCAAATTGTTACAGCACCCCTCAAGATCTATCGCAATGACCTCAATGTTATTCGCAAGTAATTCCTTTACCACCGCGCTGCCAACAAAGCCGTTGGCGCCGGTAACTATTGCTTTATTCAAGGATATGACCCCCTTATGATCTTTCGTTTTCAAAGTATGACCGCCTGTCTCAATCCGTTTTTAACTAAGAACACATTATTTGACATCGAATTTCCTCTGATATTCGTCGATCTGTCTGTCCATCACGGCTGCTACATTCTCGCCGTTAAGGTAAGCAAAAGTCCACTCTGCGACCTTTTCAAGTGCGTCGCTGATATGCCATACGGGTTTCCAACCGAACACGGATTTCATCTTAGAGCAGTCGAGCTTAAGGAAGTTTGCCTCATGCGGAGCGTTCTGCTCTGCACAGTTTATCCAGTTGAGCTTTCCGTCGCACTTGTCGCAGAACTGCTGAACCAGCGCGCCGGTAGTCACGCAGTCGCATTCATCGGGGCCAATGTTGTAATTGCCGCTGTATTTTATATCCTGATACTGCTTCATGGCAATAAGAAGGTATCCGTGAAGCGATTCAAGGACATGCTGATACGGTCTTGTAGAATGCGGGTTTCGTATGGAGATATCCTTATCTGCCTCAAGAGCCCTGACACAGTCGGGTATTATCCTGTCAGCAGAGAAGTCGCCGCCGCCTATAACATTGCCCGCTCTTGCTGTAGAGATGGCGGTGCGGTTATCGGCGAAGAAGCTCTTTTTATAGCTGCTTGTAACCAGCTCCGAGCATGACTTGCTGTTTGAATATGGATCGTAGCCGTCCAGTCTTTCGTTCTCTCTGTAACCCCATTCCCATTCGCGGTTTTCGTACACCTTATCGGTAGTTACATTAAGGAAAGACTTAACGCAGGGAAAAAGTCGCACGCATTCAAGTATGTTTACGGTTCCCATGACATTTGTATCGTAGGTATATACAGGATCCTGATAACTTGCCCTTACGATGGGCTGCGCCGCAAGGTGGAGAACGATTTCGGGCTGTGCCTTTTCAAATGTCTTTTTTAACAGGTCAAGGTCGCGGATATCACCGATGACAGAAGTTATCCTATTTTCTATACCGCATACCTTAAAGAGTGCGGGATCCGTCGGTGATTCCAGGGAATAGCCTGTAACGTTCGCGCCAAGCTTCGCCAGGATAAAGCAAAGCCACGATCCCTTAAAGCCTGTGTGTCCTGTTACGAGGACATTTTTTCCTTTATAAAATGAAAAATCCATGGTCAATAATTCCTTTCCTGTTCAAGAAAAATCGCATACACAGTTATATTATCAGTCCCACTTTTTCCAGGGAGCCTTGTTTTCGGCAAGCAGCTTCTCCAAATATTCCTTATCTCTCATCGTATCCATGCACTGCCAGAATCCATCATGCTTATAAGCAGAAATCTGATTTTCCTCGGCAAGCTTCTCGAGGGGTTCGCGCTCGAATACGGTGGAGTCCCCATCAATATAGTTGAACACCTCCGGCTCAACGACCATAAATCCGCCGTTTATCCAGCCGCCGTCCTCTTTCTTCTTTTCCGCAAAGGCGGTAACACCGTTGGTGTCGTCGATATTAAGCATACCAAATCGTCCGCCGGGCTGAATTGCTGTCATAGTGACATAGCGCTTGTTTTCCTTATGGAATGCCAGAAGCTTATTTACATCTATATCGCATACGCCGTCACCATAGGTAAGCATAAACGGCTCGTCGCCGATGAATTTCTGTATTCTCTTGATTCTTCCGCCGGTCATTGTGTTAAGCCCGGTATCAACAACGGTGACCTTCCACGGCTCGGAAGTGTTGTTGTGTATCTTTATATTGTTGTTGTCGGTAAAATCGTATGTAATGTCGGAGCGGTGAAGAAAATAATTTGCAAAAAATTCCTTGATAACGTGCTGCTTGTATCCGCAACAAACCACGAACTCGTTATATCCGTAATACGAGTAAGACTTCATGATATGCCAAAGTATGGGCATACCGCCTATCTCTATCATGGGCTTGGGTTTTAAGTGGCTTTCCTCCGATATTCTTGTGCCAAAGCCTCCCGCTAAAAGTACGACTTTCATAATAATTACAATTCCTTTCTTTGTCTTGACCGTTTTTCAGTGACAGAACACGTTAATCGTGCCTGCCATAGTAACTCTGCAAAAACTCTTCCGCTTTATCCGTAAGCGAGGCATATATTATTGTTCTGAACCATGCCGTTCCCGAAGCGTACGCAGTAAATTCCGAACTGCTTTTGGCGTCCGGATTGTACCACGGCTTGTTGGGACCAACATAGTGCATTATCTTATATCCGGGGATACTCAATTTCAGATGTGACAGCGTATCCTGCGACATATGCTCCTTATAATTGGCATACACATTTGTAACGTTCTGCACATTCCATACTTGAGAAAGATACTCTACATTGTTTTTAAAAGCGCTGTTCAGCACGCATTGCTCAAAGCAGTAGTAGTTTCCGCTCTGCACCATATTAAAGACATCACCGCGGGAGCCTGCGGCTCTTATCCCGCCGACATCCATCAGCATTACTCCCGAGTTGAAATACTGAGTAGCATCATCCAACCCCAGCGAATGTCTGAGGTAGTAGCCGTAGCTTAACACAGTACCCTTCAGCACAAGACTGCTTCCGGAGTTAACGAGGTATTCCATGCACAGATCTACCACTGCGGCTATTGCCTTTCCCGACATATCCATACTGAACAGTGCAGAGATATCAGTGTTGACGATTGTGTCGGAATCTAAATACACAAACCTGTCATAATCGCAGAAAAAATCCGTAAGTAAAAGACATCTGAAATAAACCTCCGCCGAGAAATAGCTTCTTAAATGCCCCTCGGATGTCACCTGAGAATTAAGACAGTCTATTATTCTGATACTGATATTAGACTTTCCGTCCGCGAGGGCGCACAGGTGCCTTTTGTTCGGCTCCGAAAGACTTCCCGCATGCATGATAATGATATCATAATTCTTATCCTTGTCCGAATTGGATATCAGAGAATAAACCGATACTCCGCAAAACGGCGCAAACAAGTCGCTGCAGGCATATGCGATATTTATGCTGTCAGATGCAAACCGCTTCAAACGCTGACCATGCTCATAATGAAGCTCAGTCGCCGCGCCACAGTCTGGCAGCGGTGCCAGCATCAGCGCCAGTGCATAACATCTGCTCCATGCCTTGTACATAGAAGCAGACGCCTTTTCGCTTGCATACCAAGTAAGCTTTGACTGCTTCTTGTAAAGATCGATAAAAAGCTGTTCCCTATTTGTCTGCTGTTGAGCATTCGTATCTGCCATGCTTTTTCCCCCGTACTGTCAGTTTGTTGATCCTACGGTTTATCTTTTGAACAGTTTTTTTCCGAGCCACTTCAAGGGCTTTATCTTATTGCCTATGTTGCTCAGGATGACCGCGAGCCTATAAGCGCCGGACTGCTCGATGAGAGATACTCTGTTCTTGTAGAACTGCAGCTCCTGCGAATCCCCCAGCTTGTTCACAACGACCTTTCCCTGCGTTTTGCACGCCAGAGCAGCGACAGACGATTTTTCAAGCGTTATATACTGCTCGTCCGATGGATCGGTATTCTTGTAGTTGTGCGAACAAATGTGGAAATTGGCAGGGTTATCCTCTCTGTAACAAATATCGGCGACCGCTACAGAAGGAGCCAGCAATGCAAAATCGTTGCTGAACAGATCCGTGGCGCCATTCATTTTTACGCCGTATTTTACACAAATAATATTCGTTATGCGCCTGCCAACGGGCATAAAGATATCCTTATATCTTCCATCCTCAAAGGTGCTGAGAATGCTTTTTATAGCTGCGCTTCCCTTAATGCCGCCGAATATCTCCCCGGAAAATTCCGTAATGGACTTATATGCAAAAAATGCATTAAAATATCTGAGGCTGTTGAAAGGCCGCTCGATATCTATATTCTTTGTTATATAAACGCCGCCGTTCTCATAAATATTCTTCAGCGCAAAATATGCACCGAGGATATCAAATTTGGAATTTTTATATGCCGCGCTTGTAAACTCGTTCAGTTCCACATCGCAGTTGGACTCGTTAAGGACAACGCAACTGCCCTCTACAAAAGCCTTCTCCTTTATGGACGCAACTTCCTCATCGGTATAACCCGTGCCGAAGCCGTTCAGATATACCGCTTCAGGCATAGGCTCATCCGTAAGGCTGTTGTAAAGAGCCAGCTTTTCATAGAGTTCCTTTTCGCCGGTTATCATCTTGTTCTTGCTGAAAACGTCCCAGTTGCTCTTTATCTGTTCTATCAGTTTATCGGTATACAACCATCTGCTGACAAGATTATTTCTTATTCTTCTAGCGGCGTACAGCTCGGCATAGTCCCTGTATTTCGGGTTACAGTTTTCCATGGCGTACTGTTCGGAAATAATGCTGTATTTTACAACATTCGGGGAATATCCGCCGACGGTAGACTGGGTGCGTCTGAAATAATTGTATATCGGCCTGTCAGCGCTTCTTATCACCTTTGCATAAGAATGCACCACCGGCAGCCACGCTACATCATCGAAATTGGTGTTTTCGGGGATGGGGCCGACCTTTTCGATCACCTCGTCGATAAGCGATTTTTTATATAAGCGCCTCCAGTAGTCGGCACCGGTCAAAATAAGCTCGCCGGGGGTCAGTGCTCTTTCGCCGTCCCTGCCCATTACCTTTACAGTGTTGTTCTGAAGGTTTACAAAGTTGAAATAACCATATACAACGTCGGCGCCGTAATGCTCAGCCCTTGCATGGAGCCATGTAAGGGCGTGCTTTTCGACGATATCGTCCGAATCGCAGATATATAAATACTTACCTCTTGCCTTGCTTATGCCATAGTTTCTGCCCGTGCCCACAAAGTCGCTGTGCTCTATAGTATAGACAAATACTTTATCGGGGTATTCCTGCGCGTACTCTTCAAGTATTGCAAGGGAATTATCCTCCGAACCGTTGTTAACCGCAATTATCTCATAGTCCTGAAAGCTCTGGTTTATTAGGGAATTCATGCAGAGTCTGAGATGTTCGGCCGAATTGTAGACAGGAATGAGTACCGATATTATTGGTGAATCACTCATCGTTGTTTACACCGCCTTCCAAATATATAAGCTCTTCCTTAAGCTCGTTCATTGTAGTGGGATGGAACACCTGGCGCTCATCCTTATTGTAAAGCATCAGCAGCTTATCGTAGAATTCATGGAACTTGGGATTTCTTACATGGACATTCTTGCCGAGCAGCATAAGGTCGAAAAGATTTATGGTCTTGAACGGCTTATCAAACACCAGCCCCGCAGTAAATGCAGAGGTGGAAGAAACCGTAATAAACACCTTATCGCTCAGATCGGAGTTCATGACCGTCATCTCCCAAGGTATCTTCGAGTTTTCTACGATCTTATAGCCCTCCTTGGAGAATCTGTTGATATTATTTCTCGGATGCATCTTTACTATGATGTTTTCCTTACCAACAGCCCTTGCCACAAAGTCAACAAGATCCATATCAGTGGACGAAATGCCGTCCCACACGAACGCTTCCTCAAGGAAGATGTATTTCTCCTTAGGAAGCGAGTTGCTGCCGAAAATATTATTGAACATCCTGCTGATATTATTCTTTTTGTAGTCGATCTTGGGGATCGCATTTATCGGGCAGTCATGCGTGTTGGATATATGCAGTTCGGGCTGATACAAAAGTATCTCCGATACATGCTTTATAAACGCAAGGTCTCTGTATATGTTATGGTTCCAGATATCATTTCTGCATTCTTCAAGGTGGTCGATAAGGTAGGTGCTGAGGCCGTCCTCGAATATATGT
>CAVIFG010000098.1:6424-7706 GCA_963641955.1 Escherichia coli | reverse complement strand
GATTACCACTGCGGGGGCGTACTGTTTATTTATGAGGAGGTAAGGTATCGAGGGTCATGAGTTATCACTCAATGGCGATGAACTTCTTCTCTTTCTCGGGAAGAGCATCCTTCTTCGGGATATCCAGCTTCAGGGTGCCGTTCTCGAACTTGGCGGAAATATCAGCCTCGGTGATGTTATCGCCGACATAGAAGCTTCTGCTGTACGAACCTGAGTAACGCTCGCGGCAGATATACTTGCCGTTGTCGTCCTTTTCGTCGTTGGATGTGCTGCTTTCTGCGCTGATGGTCAGATAACCGTCGTTCAGCTCTGCCTTTACGTCCTCTTTCTTGAGGCCGGGCAGGTCAACTGTCAGCTCATAGCCGCCGTCTGTTTCTTTTATATCGGTCTTCATCATGTTGTCCGTGCTCTTTGTAAAGAACGGAGAACCGAAGAAATCATCAAATAAGTTGTTTCTGAAAGTGCTGGGCATTAACATAAGTCATTACTCCTTTCGCAAGCGATCGGGTTTGCTGTGAAAATTTTTTCGTGATCCTCCCGCCTCCCTGCGGAGGTTCTCGGATCATTTTGTTATTTTTCAAACTCAGGTGGGAGCCTTTTCTCTTTCATCTCCCTGTTCCCTTGTTCTGATTATAATATAGCACAACTCTTTAGCACTGTCAATGGTAGAGTGCTAGTTTTCTTGCATTTATCACCATTTTCACAGTAATTTCAGACAAATGTCATTAATACTTTTAATGCGCCCCGAGTATCCTATCGATGTCCTCCTGCGGCTTTCCCGTGGGGGTAAGCGCGAACTTTTCCACCAGCACATTCAGCACGCTGTCCGAAACAAATGCAGGTATAGTCGGACCGAGCAGCATATTTCTCATGCCGAGATGAAGCAGGGTCAGCAGGATGCAGACCGCTTTCTGCTCGTACCACGAAAGCACCAGCGTAAGCGGCAGGTCGTTAAGCCCACAGCCGAATGCCCGCGCAAGTTCCGCGGCGATTTTTATCGCGCTGTATGCGTCGTTGCACTGACCGCAGTCAAGAATGCGGGGGATGCCGTCGATGTCGCCGAGGTCAAGGTCATTTATGCGGTATTTTCCGCAGGCAAGGGTGAGTATCAGCGTATCGGGGGGAGTAAGCTTCGCAAAATCGGTGTAATAGCTTCTGCTGGGCGAAGCGCCGTCGCAGCCGCCGATAAGAAAGATATGGCGTATCTTTCCCGCCTTGATAAGCGAGATTATCTTATCCGCCTGCGACAGCACCGCGTTGTGCGCAAAGCCTGTCATTACGG
>CAVIFG010000098.1:0-6414 GCA_963641955.1 Escherichia coli | reverse complement strand
ATTACGGTATGCCCGCCGTTCATTCCCGTCATGAATTTATCCTCGTCATACCCGCCGCATTCTATCGCTTTCTTTATCACAGGGGTGAAGTCCTTGTCGTCGCCGATGTGGACAAGCTCGGGGTAGGATACTATCGAGGTGGTGAACACGCGGTCACAGTAGCTTTGCCGCACGGGCATGATACAGTTAGTTGTAAACAGCACAGGGGCTGGAATGTTGTGAAATTCCGACTGCTGATTCTGCCAGCCCGTGCCGAAATTGCCCTTGAGGTGCGGATACTGCTTCAGCTTGGGATAACCATGCGCAGGAAGCATTTCGCTGTGGGTGTAGATATTTATGCCCTTGCCCTCGGTCTGCTCCAGCAGAAGCTTCATATCGTGCAGGTCGTGACCGCTCACAACGATAAACGGCCCCTTTTCTATCGTCAGCGGCACCTCCGTCGGGACGGGATCACCATACGCCTCGGTGTTCGCGGCGTCGAGGAGTTCCATACATTTCAGGTTGACTGCACCCGTTTTAAGCACCAGCGACAGCAGCTCGTCCGCGGATTTATTCGCGGGGAGCGCCCGCAGCGCTTCATAGAAAAGAGCGTTGACCTCGGGGTCGGTCTTTCCGAGGGCGCGGGCATGATACGCATACGCCGCCATGCCCTTGATACCGAAAAGGATAAGCGATTTCAGCGAACGGATGTCAACGTGCTCGTTCCACAGCAGCTTCATGTCATAGTCGGGGAATTTCTCGGCGCTGACCCTGCCCTTTTCCTTTTCGATTTCCGTCTTTATCTGCTTTATCGTAACGTCGTTGAAGTTTACGTTGGTGATGGTGGTGAACAGGCCTTTCAGAACCAGCTCGTCCGTTTTTTCCGTGGGAGCGCCCCCCTCGCAAGCCTGCGCAAGCGCGATAAGCGCCCCGATGATATCATCCTGATAATTTGCGGTGTCCGCCTTTTTTCCGCACACGCCGACCTTTCCGTCGCAGCATTTGTTGTGTGCGGTCTGCTGGCACTGAAAACAAAACATTTCTTCCATGGATATGCTCCTTTCTTTTTGGGATTATTATGTTGCATATCAGAGAAAAATATGCTATAATCAAAGAAAAATACGGAGGTACGATACCATGATAAGACATATAGTAATGTGGAAATTTAAAGAGGGCGAGCACGACAATATGCTCGTTTTCAGGGACAGACTGCTCGCGCTGAAGGATCAGATACCCGAGATACGCGCCATGGAAGTCGGCATAAACATCAACCCCAGCGACAGAAGCTTCGACGCCGTTCTTGTTTCCGAATTCGACAGCCTTGAGGCGCTGAAATCCTACAGCGTTAACCCGCTCCACGTTGCGGTTTCAAGCTTCTGCAAGTCCATCAGGACACAGTCCGTAAGCTGCGATTATGAGATCTGACAAAGTATACCATGAGTTCCCGCCTGTTTACGACGGGAACTCTCGCGTTCTTATCCTCGGCACGATACCCTCGCCAAAATCCCGCGAACAGGGATTTTATTATATGCACCCGCAAAACCGCTTCTGGAAAATGCTCTGCGCCGTGCTCGGCGAGAACATTCCCGCGGATATAGCCGGCAGGCGGGAGATGTGCCTGCGCCGCGGGATAGCCCTGTGGGACGTGCTGGCAAGCTGCGAAATAAACGGCGCTTCCGACAGCTCAATAAAAAGCGCCGTTCCAAACGACCTGGAAAAGGTATTCGGAACGGCGGATATCCGCGCGGTATTCACCACGGGGAAAAAGGCGCAGGCGCTTTACGAAAGGTTCTTTTCGGATAAAATGCCCGCTGTCTGCCTGCCTTCCACAAGCCCCGCAAACAGGACGATATCCGAGTCGGATATGCTGGAGCAGTATCGCGCAATAGGGCGGTATCTGTAGCCTTGGCAGGAAAGCTTTTTCCTTGGGACGGAACGGCATTCTGCCGCCGTTTTTAAGCGTTTGTATTAATGCACAAAAAATCAGCGTAAAGTTTGGTAAATATTATTACTTTACAAAATCCGTGATTTAACTTAAAATATAAATAAGGCAACAATGCAAATTTTTTAGGCAACACAGCACAAATGTCGGTCCTTGTGCGGCGCTGCCTTAACCCTAGGGAAAGGAACAGACAGAAAAAATGATCAAAAAAACTGTTACCATGAGCGATATCGCAAAGGTCATGAATGTTAGCACCGTAACGGTATCGAAGGCACTCGGCGACCGCGAGGGCGTCAGCGACGAGCTGCGCGAGCGCATAAAGCAGAAAGCCACCGAAATGGGATACCGAATCCACACCGGCGGCCACGGCACCAAGGACGGCCTTACCTATAATATAGGAATAATCGTGGCACGGCATTTCATCAGCGACGCCTCGGCTTTCTACTGGATAATCTACCGCTACATCGTGGAGCTTCTCCAGAAGCAGAATTACTACGGAATGCTCGAGGTGGTCGATGACGCAGACGGCGGCAGCCGCGAGATTCCAAACTCCGTGCTGGACAAAAAGGTCGACGGGCTGATAGTGCTGGGGCAGTTTTCGGATGAATATATCGACAAGCTCATGGCGCACTATATCCCCACGGTTTTCCTTGATTTCTATGGCAGCCGCGAGGACGCCGAAACTGTCCTTTCCGACAGCTTCTACGGCGCATATATGCTCACTTCCCACCTTATCTCCAACGGACACCGCCGCATAGGCTTCCTCGGCAGCATAAGCAGCACCTCCAGCATTCAGGACAGATACCTCGGCTACTACAAGGCGCTGCTTGAAAACAGGATACCGCTCCGTCAGGACTGGGTGATAAGCGACCGCTCCAACGAAAGCGACATCTACCCCACCTTCACGCTTCCGCAGGATATGCCCACGGCATTCGTCTGCAACTGCGACGAAACCGCGTACAAGCTTGTAAACCAGCTCAAGGCCTCGGGTTACAAGGTGCCCGATGACATCTCCGTAGTCGGCTACGATAACCATATCTACTCCACAATATGCACGCCGCGCCTTACAACCATTGACGTAAACAGCCGCGTGATGTCCGGCGAGGCGGTGGATATTCTCCTGCACAAAATACGCGACGGCAGCTACAAGCGCGGCCGCACCCTTGTAACGGGCAAGCTTGTCCGCCGCGAGAGCGTTAAAAACCTCAACAATCCATGAGCGGAACGTACAGGGTATTTCTCGTAGAGGACGACGACGGCATTGCGGGGGCAGTTTCGAGGAAATTTTCGGAATGGGGTCTTGAAGTGCGCCGCGCGGACGACCTGCGGAATGTTCTTTCGGAATTTGCGGAGTTTTCGCCGCATATCGTACTGATGGATATAATGCTTCCGTTTTACAGCGGATTTTACTGGTGCTCGGAAATACGCAAGGTCAGCAAGGTGCCGATAGTTTTCATTTCCTCCGCCTCGGACAACATGAATATCGTCATGGCGATGAATATGGGCGGGGACGACTTTGTGTGCAAGCCGTTTGATATGAGCGTGCTGGTGGCGAAGGTGCAGGCCGTGCTGCGCAGAAGCTATGATTTCGGCGCTTCCCTCGGGGTGATAGAGCACCGCGGCGCCATGCTCAACACTGCGGACGCTTCGCTTGTTTACAACGGCGCGCGCATTGAGCTCACGAAAAACGAATACCGCATTCTTCAGACACTTATGGAGAACAAGGGTAGGGTCGTCAGCCGAGAGCTGCTGATGAACAAGCTGTGGGAAACCGACAGCTATGTTGACGAGAACACCCTCACCGTAAATGTCGCAAGGCTTCGGAAAAAACTCGACGCGGCGGGACTTTCGGCGTTTATCTCCACTAAAGTCGGCATGGGATATATAATTGAATAAGCTAATACCCGTCTGCTTGGGCAGACGGGTATTTTTTATATAAGTCAGCACTCCTCACACCGAAATAATACTAAGCTCCCTGACCAGCATATCCACATCCTGCGATGTCGTGAACACCGATGGTGAAAACCGTATCGTGCCGCCGTCCAGCGTACCTATTTTCCTGTGCGCCAGCGGCGCGCAGTGCAGCCCGCCGCGCATATAAAACCCGCGCTTGCTGAGCCGCGCCGCTCCGTCCGAGGAGCTCATCCCCTCGATATTGAACGACACAACAGGGGCGTATTTTTCGGAGTTTTCGCGGGTTATGTCGTTGTAAAGATGTATTTTCGGGTTCCTGCGGACTCCCGCGCAGAACCTTTCGCACAGGTCAAGCTCATGCGAAAGTATCGCCGCCGTGCCGCGCCTGCGCACAAACTCCGCCCCCGCGCCGAGTGCTATGACGCCCGCCGTGTTTATCGTGCCGCTTTCAAACCTGTCGGGAGTAAAATCGGGCTGAGTAAGGCTTTCGGACGCGCTCCCCGTGCCGCCCTCGATTATCGTGGAAAGGGGATACTTCCCGTCGGTTATCATCAGCCCCGTGCCCATCGGCCCATAAAGCCCCTTGTGCCCCGCGGCGCACAGAATATTTATCCCGTCGGACATTTTAAGATCCAGTATCCCCGCACCCTGCGCCGCGTCTACGATAAAGCAGATGTTCTTCCGCCGGCAGAGCGCCGCAAGCTCCTTTATCGGCGTGCGCAGCCCGATAACGTTGCTCGCCGCAGTGCACACCAGCGCGCAGGTTTCCCTTCTTATCGCCCGCTCGGCGTTCCATACCGTCTGTTCCTCGTCCTCCAGCGCCTCGAACAGCGTCACCGTGCCGCCGTAATGCTCCGCGGCGGCGTATACGGGGCGAATTGCGGCGTTGTGCTCCATATCGCTCGCGACAAAATGGCACCCGCGCCGCGCCACACCCTTTATCGCAAAATTAAGCGCGTGTGTGCAGTTCAGCGTGAATATCGTGTTCTCGGTTTCCGCGCCGAAAAGCTCGGCGCACTGCTCCCTGCTTTTGTATACAGCCTGCGCGGTCTCCGCCGAAAAGCGATGTCCCGAGCGCCCCGGGTTTGCGCCGTATGCGCTCATTGCCTGCTGCCACAGGCGGTAGACCGTGCGCGGCTTGGGATAGGTCGTCGCCGCGTTATCGAGGTATATCACAGGCTATGCCTATCTGGCCCAGCAGAGCGCAAACCTCCGCAGGCTCCACGCCGTTGAGCCATATTCTCAGAATAAACCCGCATCCCCTGCCGCCGCCCGATGTCCGCTCGATGACCGAGCGTATCCCGTGCTGCGCGAGGTACCCACGCGCTTTCTCCGCACGGGTGAATGATTTTATATATACAGTCATGTTCTTCATATTGCTGTCAGCTCCCTTGCATAGTGCGGCACACGCGCTCTTCCGGAGCGCGCCCGCTACATTATTATATGCGCCGCGGCAAAGTGCGTGAATATATGACGGTCTGCGGCGGTCACATGGCGGCGGGATGTGTCTTTTCCTGCCACTTTTTTAACAATCAGGCGGCAAAAAGCCTTGCATTATTTTTGGAAGTGTGTTATAATGAAATAGGTACTTTTACCTTACTAAAGTCTTGCAAGGGGAGAATGTCATCAGCGGTCGGAAGTGACAGTTGTGTATCGTGTGGGACTGCCCCGCATTGGAATATTTTCCGATGGATCTCTATAAATTGTTATGGGACGGACATACCCTCCCGATTCGATTAAAGGCGGAACAATGCGCCGCCTGTTCTGAGGTGACTTATGAAAGCTGATCTGCACTGCCACACGACAATTTCCGACGGCTCCCTCGGCATTTCCGACGTTATCAGGCAAGCCGACAGGGACAACGTCAGGTACCTTGCCATAACCGACCACGACAGCCTTGCTTCGCTGTCACGCTCGGCTGTGCTCGGAAAACGATATAACGTCACGGTGATACCCGCGGCGGAGTTTTCCGCATTTGACCCCGACAGGGGCAGAAAGGTACATATCCTCTGCTATATGCCGCAGAAACCCGACAGGCTCGAGGGGCTGTGCCTGCGCACATCCGAGGGCAGAATGAAACTCGGGAAAAGCATGGCGATGAAAGTCCTCGACAAATACCCGATAACCCTCGAAAGCATCCTGCGCTATTCCGCTGGCAGCAAGGCTATCTACAAGTGCCACATCATGCACGCGCTGATGGACTACGGCTATACCACCGACCTGTACGGAAGCGTTTACGAGGAAATATTCGACGCGGCGGACGGCCTGTGCGCGGATGAAGTAAGGTCAGAAGCGGATTTCTACCCCGAGGTCAAGTTCGTAACAAAGCTTATCAAGGCGTCCGGCGGCATCTCGGTGATGTCCCACCCGAAAGTATACGACAGCATAGACCTGCTGGAAGAACTGGCGAAAGAGGGCTGCATAGACGGCGCAGAGATATGGCACAGCAGCGCGGACGAAAGATACCGCAGCGAGCTTCTCGACCTGTGCAAACAGTACGACCTCATAACCACCGGCGGCTCGGATTTCCACGGATTCTACAACCACTATCCCATACAGATAGGCAGCAACACCACCCC
>CAVIFG010000097.1:0-7723 GCA_963641955.1 Escherichia coli | reverse complement strand
TGCCCGGGCAGGTCGAACCGCGCGGAAGTTATACCGTGCAGGTCCGCAAGGTTCAGTATCGCGCGGATAAGTCCGTCCGCGAAAAAATCGGGGCAGTCAAGTTCATCAATGACGAAAGCTCCGTTCAAGAGGTTGCCTGCGCATCTGCCGAGCACCTCTTCCCCGTCCTTTGCGACGAACTCTATCTTTTCGGTATTCTCCTTATTATGAAGAATCTCGATCATCTGCGGCCGCCCTTTCCGTGCTGCGCGGTGCCCTTGCCCACCGCAGCGCGAAGGCTTCTAAGTTCGTCCTTTGTAAGCTCGCGCCAGTCGCCGGGCTTTAACATTCCAAGGCGGACGCCGCCGATAGCTGTGCGGCGCAGTCTGCCGACGTTAAGTCCCACCGCCGTACACATACGGCGTATCTGGCGGTTAAGTCCCTGCTTGATAACAAAGCGCAGAACAGTGCGCTCGGGCTCTTCGACAAGAACCTCAACCTGGCATGGCATGGTCCATGTTCCGTCGTCCAGCTCCACGCCCGACATGAGCCTTGTAAGCTGCTCCTCGGTGACCCTGCCGTCGATGGTAACGCGGTAGGTCTTGCTGACGTGGCGGGAGGGGTGCATGATATCGTTCGCGAAATTGCCGTCGTTTGTAAACAGCAGCAGCCCCTCGGAATTTCTGTCCAGCCTGCCGACGGGATAAAGGCGCTCATCTATGCCGTCAAGCAGCTCTGCGGCAATTTTTCTGCCCTTTTCGTCCGCCATGGATGTGACATATCCGCGGGGTTTATTCAGCATTATGTAGCGCTTTTCGACCGGCGCTGCGGATATCTCATCGTCGCCTACCCTGATGAGATCGGCGCGGGGATCCGCCTTGTCGCCGAGGGAACATTTCCTGCCGTTCACGGTGACGATCCCGTTTGAGATGTATTCCTCCGCCTTTCTGCGGGAGCAGTATCCGCTGTCGGCGATTATTTTCTGTATCCTTACTTCTTCCATTTTTCCTCCGTTTGTATGTAAAGCGGGAGCGTCCCGCTTTTTTTTAAATATATACTCCGAAATACGACAATATCTTCTGAATGGGCCCGAGTCCGCCGCTCTCCGCCGCGACATCCCTGTCCGCATAAAGCGGCACGGTCTTTACGACCTCGCCGTCCAGCAGGAATTCAATGCTGCCGAGCTGCTGACCTTTTTTCACGCCGCCGTAAACCATCCTCGGAAGCAGCACCCTGCGCGTTATTTCAGGCCGCTGCGATGGCTTTACCGCCAGCGTGCATTCGTTCGCGTAAACGCCCACGTTTTCATCCGTGCCCGCCACGCTCACCGCTGAAGTGCAACCCGTTTCCATAGGATAGGCTTTCACCTGCGTGAAGCCGTAGTCCAGCATTTTCGTGTGGTCGTTCCAGTCGTCCCCCGCATTCAGCGTCACCGCGATAAGCATGACCCCGTCCCGCTCTGCGGCGGAAACAAGGCAGCGGCGCGCGTTGTCGGTAAATCCCGTTTTAACGCCGCAGGCACCCTCGTACCTGCTGAGCATTTTGTTGGAATTATACAGCGTACGTTTGTACGGCGGGTTGCCGAACTCCACTTCCTTAGACTTGCAGGAAACCACCTCGCGGAACACATCATCTTTCATCGCGTATGCGGTCAGCGCCGCGAGGTCAGCCGCGGTGGTATAGTGCCCGTCCGCGTCAAGCCCCGACGGGGTGACGAAATGCGTGTCTGAAAGCCCCAGCTCCGACGCCTTTTCGTTCATCATATCAACGAACGCGCCTATGCTTCCCGCCACGGAAACCGCCGCCGCATTCGCCGCGTCGTTGCCAGACGGGAGCAGTATCCCGTAAAGCAGGTCACGCCGCGACACGCGGTCGCCCTCTTTAAGCCCCATCGACGTGCCCTCCACCATGATGGCGTAGCTGTCGACGGTGAACTCGCGGTCAAGGTCGCCCGCTTCGATGGTCAGTATCGCGGTCATTATTTTCGTGGTGCTCGCCATCGCGCGCTGTTCGTGGACATTCTTTTCGTACAGCACCGCGCCGGTTTCCGCTTCGATAAGCACCGCGCTCACCGCGGAAAGCGAGAGCGTTTCCGCACGCGTTCTTACCGAAAAAACAGGCAGCATCGCCGCACACAGCAGTATTGAAATGATCCTTTTCATGCGTTCATCTCCGTATCTTTTTTAGGATATGATGCGCGCATTTAAGGAAAAATATTCAATCCAGACGAATTATTCTTCGCCGCTCTCCTCGCCCTTGTCGTCCTTGGAGGGCATGAATGCCTTTATCTTCTCGATAACATCGGGGATGGCGTCAACTATGCCCTCGATGGGGCTTGCCTTTGCGCCCATTTCGAGCAGCTTAACATCGCCGTTCTTGCTAATGACGATGAACGCCTGCGGCTTTACAGTAACGCCTGCGCCTGCGCCGCCCGCGAACTTCTCCGCCGCCTGCACGGGCAGGTCGCTTCCGCCGGAAGCAAATCCGAACGAAACCTTGGATACAGGGATAATAGTCGCCTCGGGGGTGGTGATAGGCTCGCCGATGATGGTGTTTACATCCACCATCTCGCGGATCTTTTCCATAGATACTCCCATAAGTCCTTCAACAGCGTGTGCCATAATAAAACTCCTTTCACATCTGTGTATGTTGTTAATTTTTTGTCATTTGTCAGCTTCTGAGCCTGCGCAAAGCCCTCTGCGCCTCGGGGTGGTTTTTGTAATACTTAACCGCCCTGCCGAAAACCGTGAAAACAAATGCCAGCGCGGCATACAGCGGCATTTTTACCGTGCATGAAGCCTCCGCCTTTGTTTCCTCGCTCTGAAAATCCACGGTTATGTTTATCTCATCCGCGGGCTTCAGCGTGAAGAAGCTGTCTATCCAGCCCAGCGCGCTGCCCACGAGAATGTTTGTCTTTCCGAAATTTATCGCCGCCTTTGCCGCGTCCTCGCCGCCGCATACAATATATATACGGAGGTGATGTATCCGCGTGCGCTTGAGTATCTTTTTCAGCGGCTTTTTAAGGCTGTCCAGCAGCAGCTTGACCATCTCAAAAATATCGCCGAGCTTCGGCTTTTTCTTTATGGTATTATCGCCGCCCGCGGCGGGTTTATCCGTTTTCTTTGGAGAAGCGCCCGTCGGCTCCGCCTGCTTTTTTTCGGGGGAGGGTTCGGATTTTTCGGCGGTAGTTTCCTGCGGAGCAGAATCGGCTATTTTCTCCGCGGCGGTGTCCGCGTCCTTGACTGCCTTTTTAACATCCTTGTCGCGGCGCTTGTTCTTTTTTGTCACCGCAGGATATCTGAATATCGTTATAAAAAGCCAGCTCAGCCGCAGGTGGATATCATCCCCGTACTCGAACCGCAGCGCCGCGGGACTTATCATAAGCAGGACGATGACCAGCACCACCGCCCCGAAAATTATCCATCCCAAGCGCCCTCACCGCCTTTCCTCGGCATTGGGTTATTCCCCGCCGCCGTTCTGTTCGTCGTACATCATTTCCTCGTATTCGTCGAAGTCGATCTGATCAGTGCTGTTTGGTATCGGCGGCAGTGCGTCGATGCTGCTCAGCCCGAAAACGCGCAGGAAATTCTCCGTGGTGCGGTATGCTATCGGCCGCCCGGGAACATCCTCCAGCCTGCCGTGCTCCTCGAGAAGATTTCTTTCCACAAGGCTCTTTACAACGCCGGAGCTGTCCACGCCGCGCACCTGCTCTACAAATCCCCTTGTTACGGGCTGATTATACGCGACTATCGCCAGCACCTCCATCGCCGCCTGCGTCAGCGGAGCCTGACGGCGGGTTTCCAGCGCGGATTTGACATACCCCGCATATTCGGGGCGGGTCATCATCTGCCAGCTGTCGCCAAGCTTTCCTATCATAAGGGCGCTTCCTTGCTCCTTGTATCGGTCGTTAAGGCGGTCGATGAGCCGCAGCACAGTTTCGCTCTCTATCTCGGCGGCGGACGCTATCTTATCGGTTTCGATGGGGTCGCCGCTCGCAAAGAGCACCGCCTCCACCGCCGCCATTCCCTCTGTGAATTTCATTCGTTTCCTCCGTTTTCGGTTTCCTCGGAGCCTGCGGACTGTTTATGTAAGTCCGCGGATGTTGCCATGCGGACGGTCGTGCCGTCGTCCGAAATGATTATCCTGCCCTCCTTGGACAGCTCCAGTATCGCAAGGAATGTCGCGACCTTTCTCGAACGCGGCTGATTTTTGTACAGCTCGTTCATGGCAACGCTGCCCTTTCTGCGCAGGCTTTTCAGCACCGCAACTATCCCCGTGAACACCGTAACATAACTCTTCGCAACGATGGGCTTCAGCGAGCGCGGACTGTATGAAGCGCGCCGCCTGCTGCGCTCCGAAAGGGCGCTGTACGCCAGCAGAAGTTCCTCGGGCTGGTGCGTGCGGCGGTAGGTGGAATCTATCTCCAGTTCCATCGGCTCGCGGACGAATATCATATCGCCCTGCCAGCGCTTTTTCAGCTTCTCCGCCATGGTCTTGCAGAGGGCGTATTCTATCAGCGCGCCCTGAAGCTCGCGCTTCATCTGCTCCGCCTCTTCCTTGGGGAGCAGCGCCGCGGATTTTATAAGTATAAGCCGCGCCGCCATTTCAAGGAAATCTGCGGTGACGTCGATGTCCGCTTCGCTCATGCGTTCAAGATAAAGCATGAACTGCTCCAGCAGCACGCTTATCTCGATATCCTGAATGTTAAGCTTGTGCTTCTGTATCAGCGAAAGCATGAGATCCAGCGGCCCCTCGAATATTTCCAGCTTGAAATTAAGTTCCGTCATGATTTATCCGAGGAAGAAAGTAATCTTGTCGAGCAGCCAGTAAATCCCGTTGGAAATAGCACCGAGCGGAATGGAAAGCACGCCCGAGATGATAAGGAAGAAAACTATCCAGTAGATTATCCTGCCGTTTTTCTCCATGAAATACACCGCCTTTGCGGGCAGGAAGCTCGCAAGGACATGATATCCGTCAAACGGAGGCACAGGGATAAGATTGAACACCGCAAGGTAGATGTTGATAGTAGCGGTGTAATTCAGCGCGAGGATAACATAATACAGCGTCATGTCGATGCTGTTGCCCGCTATGAGAATTATCACCTTTTCCACAATGATAAGCACCAGCGAAAGCAGTATGTTGCTGACGGGTCCCGCAAGGGAAACCAGCACATTTGCCTTGCGCATGGAAACCTTTGTGCATTTTCTGAGGTCAACGGGAGTAGGCTTCGCCCAGCCGATGTTACAAAGGCACATCGCAAGCGCGCCCATCGGGTCAATGTGGTGAAGCGGGTTGAGCGTCAGCCTGCCCTGCCGCTCGGCGGTGTCGTCGCCGAGGAGCTTCGCAACAAAGCCGTGCGCGCATTCATGTATCGGGAAAACAACGAAAATTATCACAAAAACAGAGAAGAAAGAAATGGCAACGGTGACTATGTCGCCTCTTCCCGTAATAAGGTCAAAAAGATCAAAAATGGGTCCTCTCAAAGCGTTTCTCCTTTATAATGCAGTTGTATTTTTTCTATTATTGACGCGGCGCGGAAAATCATTCCACCCCGCATGGATATACATTTTATATTATAGCGCATTTGTGAACTTTTTTCAAGGGGTAACACGCAATTTTCACCATACTGCTTTTTTCAACAAAATTAATAATTTGCTCTTGACAAATGTATATGGCGGGTGTATAATTATCCTGTAAACACGTTAAACGCGATGATGGGTGCGGCTGATGCCGCTGTGTGCGTCAAAGCCTTTTTCAGAGAGCTGCCGCTCGGTGCAAGGCAGTAAAGGCCCCGTACATGATCCGCCCGCAGCGGACGATCCGAACAGCAGTGCAGATTTTACATCCCCCTGCTCAAGTAAGACCGTACGGATTTCCACCGTTAAAGGGAAGTGCATTGTTGGATGTACAGAGGTTGAGTTTATGAAATACCGCCCTCTATCCATTGGATCGAGGGCTTTTTTACACTCCTCTGCACACGAAATTTAAGGAGGAGAATAAAATGCTTACTTTAGACAAGGTTTACAAGGCTTCACACGTTCTCAAGGAGGTCATCAGAAAGACCGACCTTATCCGCGCTCCCAAGATCAACCCCGACTGCGAGGTATACCTCAAGACCGAAAATCTTCAGGTAACGGGTTCTTTTAAGGTTCGCGGCGCTTATTTCAGAATTTCCCAGCTCACCGAAGAGGAGCGCGCAAAGGGCGTTATCGCCTGCTCCGCGGGCAACCACGCGCAGGGCGTTGCCCTTGCGGCAACCAAGGCGGGGATTAAGTCCCTGATATGCCTGCCCGACAGCGCCCCCATCTCCAAGGTCGAGGCTACAAAGGGCTACGGCGCAGAGGTATGCCTTGTTCCCGGCGTATACGACGACGCTTACCAGAAAGCGCTGGAGCTCCGTGACGAGAAGGGCTACACCTTTATCCACCCGTTCAACGACGACGATGTTATCGCGGGTCAGGGCACGATAGGCCTTGAACTTATCGAACAGCTTCCCGACATCGACGCTGTTGTTGTTCCTGTCGGCGGCGGCGGACTTATCTCGGGCGTTGCGTTCGCGATAAAGTCCCTTAACCCCAACGTAAAGGTTTACGGCGTACAGGCGGCGGGCGCACCCAGCATGGTGAACTCCCTGCACGACGGCAAGATAGAGCGCCTTGAAAGCGTTGCTACCCTCGCGGACGGCATCGCAGTAAAGGAGCCCGGAAGCAATACATTTGAAATATGCAGCAAGTACGTTGACGATGTCGTTACCGTTACCGAGGACGAAATATCCTGCGCGATACTTTCCCTCATCGAGCAGCAGAAGCTCATTGCAGAGGGCGCGGGCGCGGTTTCCGTTGCGGCGGTAATGTTCAACAAGGTACCCGTAAAGGGCAAGAAGGTCGTATGCCTTGTTTCCGGCGGCAACATTGATGTTACAATCCTCAACAAGGTTATCCGCCGCGGTCTTGTAAAGAGCGGAAGAGCTTCCCTCCTCACCATCGAGCTTGTGGACAAGCCCGGTCAGCTCACCGGCGTTTCGGGTATCATCGCGAAGTTCGGCGGCAACGTCACCGCGGTTCACCACGAAAGAGCGGACGCAAACGAGAACATCAACGGCTGCTTCCTGCGCATACAGCTTGAAACAAGGAACTTCGAGCACCTCGAGCAGATAAAGAACGCGCTTACAGAAGCGGGTTATAAAATAGTAGAAAGCTGAAAAGGAGTTTTATTATGACAGACGTTTACACCCCCAGCGCACCTGCGGCCATCGGCCCCTACACACAGGCAAAGAAGATCGGCGGAATGGTTTACACCTCTGGTCAGATCGCGATAATCCCCGCAACCGGCGAGATCATCGAAGGCGGTATCGAGGCGCAGACACGTCAGGTATGCGTTAATCTTCAGGCAATTCTTGAAGCTGCCGGAACCACCCTCGACAGAGTTGTAAAGACCACCTGCTTCCTGCACGACATCAACGATTTTGCGGCGTTCAATTCCGTTTACGCGGAATATTTCACCGCCAAGCCCGCACGCTCCTGCGTAGGCGGCCTTGATCTTCCCAAGGGCGTTCTTGTAGAAGTTGAAGTTATCGCAGAGCTCAAGTGATATCATCCGAATAAAGCATTTCCCCCGTCATAAGGCGGGGGATTTTGTATATGCATAACAAATATAACTATCTGTATAATAGAAAAGCAATAAAACAGCGGTTCAAATGAACCGCTGTAATTTTTTGTGAGATTACTCAGCTGCTTCGTCTTCA
>CAVIFG010000096.1:0-7828 GCA_963641955.1 Escherichia coli | reverse complement strand
TCTGGTAGGTTGATGCAACGTAATATGTACCAGCGATGGAAAGGCACTCATGGGAAGGCGCGCAGCATCGCATTGCTTCGCTCGCTGGGCAGGCGGTTTGGATGTGGACACATTTGTGACCGCACATTAAGATTTACTGGGCGCTCACAGCGCAGGCGCCTGTCAGGGCAATTCAAACCTACCGGCGGATTCTCAATTGTGCGACTGCGTGTGACTGTACAAACCCGCTTGATAAACATGGTGGAACTCCTATAAACATCTCATTGACCTCCTGCGAAGCATTTCCGAAAAATCGACCAAGGGGGGATAGGGGAGAGGGGAAAAGGAGCTCGAGGAGAAACCCGTAGGGGAAAGGGGGGAATGGTCGATTTTTGTCGGATTTTCTAACTTCCCCCCTTTCCCCGAAGGGTGTCATCCTCGAACCTGTGCGAAAACATTTTTATTAAAAAGTTTGAACCAACAGCGCAGCTGTAATTTAACCCCGTGCCTTGCGGCACGAGCCGCCTTCCCCCCTCGCGGGAGCGAAAACAAATTTGTAATTAAAATGCCCCATGGCGCCGCCATCGCCCATCCTCGCCGATGGCTCGGATGGATCGCTGGCGCTGCGGCGCCTTAACGGCGCCTATGCTTGGCGAAAGCGCCTTTGTGAGCAATCAGCGTGGCTGTCGCCCCTCTTCACTGGCGTTCAGAGGGAACGCCATCCCCGCGCGCCTTGGCGGCGTAAAATAATAAAAAAGGAATTTGAGATCATGACCACTTACAGATACATTGCCCCCTGCCATTTCGGCTTAGAAAAGACCCTCTCCTTTGAGGTGAAAAAAATCGGCGGCACCGATATCGCCGTATCCGACGGCCGCGTTATGTTCAGCGGCGGCGCGGACGTCTGCGCAAAGGCGAACATCGGCCTTTCCGTGGCGGAGCGCGTGTGCGTCGTCCTCGGGCAGTTCCGCGCGAAAACATTCGATGAGCTTTTCGAGGGCGTTAAAAAGCTCCCGCTGTCCGATTTTATCGGAAAATACGACGCATTCCCGAATACGGGGCACTCGCTCAATTCCGTGCTGAAAAGCGTCCCCGCCTGCCAGAAGATAATCAAAAAGGCAATGGCGGTGAACCTCGGCAGGGCGTACCACGTCAATGTTATGGCGGAAAGTGGCGCGGAGTGCAAGATCCGCTTCTCCATATTAAAGGATGAAGTAACGCTTATGCTGGACACCAGCGGCACGGGACTTCACAAGCGCGGATACCGCCGCGACAGCAACGGCGCGCCGATAAAGGAGACCCTTGCGGCGGGAATAATCGACATCGCCCGCGTGCGTGCGGGGGATAATATCGTCGACCCGTTCTGTGGTTCGGGAACATTCCTTATCGAATCCGCGCTGAAAGCGCTGAACATCGCGCCTGGGCTGAAGCGTTATTTCGCGGGGGAGCAGCTCGGGTTCCTGCCCGAAAATATATGGCGCGAGGCGCGCTCCGAGGCGACCGAAGCAATACGCCACGGCGCTGAATTCCACGCGGAGGGCTTCGACATCGACCCCGCCTGCGCCGAGCTTGCGATGGCTAATGCTAAAAAGGCAGGCGTTGAGAAATACATCACCGTAAAATGCAGGGCTATCAGGGATTACGAGCGTCCCGACCATCCTGTGAAAATAATCACCAACCCGCCCTACGGCGAGAGAATGCTGGAGCAGGAGCAGGCGCGGGATATCTACCGCGAGATGGGGCGCAAGCTGCTTCCGCTGAACGGCGACCAGCTTTATGTTATAACCTCGGACGAGGAATTTGAGGACATATTCGGAGAAAAGGCGGCGAAAAACCGCAAGCTTTATAACGGAATGCTGCTGTGCAGGCTGTATTCCTTTTTTGACAAGAAATAACGCATATGAAGGCAAGGGTAAGGTTTTCGGGTGCGGAGCCCGTCTGCTCCGCAATTTATATGTGCTCCGTGAGCGCCTCGTTGATGTATGTCATCGCGCGGGAACAGGCGTTCCTCTTTGCGGCGGCGATGTCGCTGCTCAGTTTCGGGGTGTATATGCTGTTCTATGTGCTGCGGCGCAGAAAAGGGTTTGCGGCGCTTGCGGTGCTGGCTATGGGGGCGGTGTGCCTTGGCACGCTTATGCTCGTGAGGGAGCCGCGGGCAGACGGGACGTTCATGGATTTCATCTACACCGCGTCAGACTTTTTCGACCCGATATACGCGGCGGCGGCGACGGTCATCTTTTCGGCGGTGGTGGGATTTACCTGCTGCTTTTTCAGCGCGTATTCGCCGCGGCCGTGCTTCCTTATGCTTGTAATGTTCATTCCGCTGATACTTTCCGTCAGGACGGCGGGCGGTGTGCCGCTTCCGCTGCTGGCATTCATGCTGGCGGGATTTGTTCTTGCGGCGGGCGGAATGGCTCTGCCCGAAAGGCCGTCGGGGCTGGATTTTTCGGAGGATAAGCGTTCCCGCTTTCAGCGGCTTGCCGCGCTGGGGCTTGCGGCGCTTGTCGCGGCGGGGATAACCGTTTTTGTCCCGAGGAACGAAAGCACGCCCATGGGCGGCTATCTCGATACCGTGTTTTCGGGGGCGACGGGCGGATATTACGCCGCCGCGCAGCAGCTCACGAATTTTCTTACGCAGTCCTCCGTAAACAGGGGCGCGAATTCCCCCACGGGAAAGGTCCTTTTCACCGCGGCGGGGGAGGTGCCCGAGTATATCGACCGCGCTTCCTTCGATACATACAGCGGCGGCGTAAGGGGCTGGGCGGTGCTGGAAGAATTCAATATGGGATATTCGGGCTGGGAGCTTTCGGCGCAGAGCCGCTCCATGCCCGCGCTTGTAAATAAGCTCCGCGACGCGGTATCCGAGGGGAAGCTTGAAAAATACGCTGATATTCTCGGCTCTCTCCCCGAGCAGGACGACAGCCGAAAGACCGTGTTCATACAGATAGCCGACGGAAGCTCCACGGCGGTGGTGCTCCATCCCGAGGGAATATGCAGGGTCAGCCCCGTGAATTACCATGACAGCACCTATATGAACGCCCGCGGCGAGCTTTTCACGGAAAATAATATGCCCGCGAACGAGGGCTACAAGCTGGAATATTACGGCGGGCTGACCGACGAAGCGGCGGCGCTGCTATCGCAGGTGGATCTTGAGGAGCTTATCCTTGACGCCCGCACGGAAGATGTTATCACTTTCGAGGAGTATTCCGCGCTGAGAAGCAGGATCAACACTGCGGAGGAATACCGCAAAAAAACATCCATGCAGGATGATATACCTCAAAAGATATGTGATCTTGCGGAGGAGATAACCACAGGGCTTACAACGGACTACGAGAAAGCCCGCGCCATTGAGAAATGGTTCGGCGCGGCGGGGTTTGTGTATGATATGGACTTCGTTCCCGAAAAGGTGGACGCGGAATATTTTCTGTTCAACAGCAGGCGCGGCATATGCAGCGATTTTGCCACTGCGTCGGTGCTGCTGGCAAGGGCGGCGGGATTATCCGTAAGATATACCGAGGGATTTCTTATTACAGACGAACTTCGCGGCGAAAATTCCTATGTATATTATGTGACCGACGCGCAGTACCACGCCTATGCGCAGGTATACGCCGACGGCGCGGACATGATTGTTATAGACGGCACGAAATACGCAGTTAAAGCCGACAGTTCGGATAACTACGCGTATGTATGGGCGATTGCCGCGGCGGTTGTGGTCATACTTATAATAATATTTAGGAAGAAAATTTCGGAACTGTTTTTCCGCCTTACCTATCCCATGAGAAAGCCCGAAGCAAAGCTTCGCGGGATATTCCTGCGGACAAGGGCGGCGGCGGGAAAGATCTGCGGAAGAGCCCCCGAAAGCATGACGGCGGGGGAAACCGCGGAGGTAATATCCCGCTCGCTAGGGCTGGCGGAGCAGGGAAATTACATCTGCAATGCTGCGGACGCGCTGTTCTACGGCGGGGGCGCGCAGGCTGACGGAAAGCGGCTTATGCGGGCGTACCGCGATATACTCGCACGGAAGAGGAGAATGAAGAAATGACCCATGTATGGAACTACATAGAGGCGCTTATATTCGTGATCCTGTTTCTGGTGTTCGTAAGCGGCGGGGTCGGCTGGGCGATGATATACGTCCTGCTGGCGATGGCGGTATTTTCGGTGGTGACGGCTGTCGTTTCCCGCAGGAATATTTCGGTGAAGCTTTCGGTGCTTTCGGGCACGGCGGAATGCGGGGAGCGGGTGCGCTTTCGCGTTACCGCGGAGAAAACGGGATTCTGCTTCGCGCCGTATATAGATGTATACGTCAACGCGGGGGGAGAGCTTGTGCGCCTGCGCACCTCGCTTATTTTCAAGAAAAGTGCTGTGGCGGATGGGTATTTCCGCACGGCGCACGGCGGGCTGAATAGGGTAGACGCCGATTGCTTTTTCGTCCGCGACCTGTTCGGGTTCATTCGGCTTAAAAAGCCGCTAAGCGAAAGCGGCGCGGCGGCGGTGTACCCGAGGTATATCGAATACACGGGGCAGGATGTTGCGCCGAAAATGCTTCCTGCCGAGGACGACGAAACGGAGGGCAGTTTCTCCATGATGAGCGGCGGGCTGCCGGGGTATGATCACCGCGAATATGCGGCGGGGGATCCTCCGAAAAAGGTGAACTACAAGCTTTCCGCAAAGCGCGGCAGGCTGATGGTGCGGCTGGATGAGCCAGCGCCGGGCGCTCCGGTCGCGGTGCTTATAGACGGCGGCGCGGAACCTGTATGCGGGGATATCGCGTTTGCGCTGGCAAGGCGCGTGTGCGGTTACGGCGGCACCGTGCGGGTGGAATTCCGCGGGGAGAGCTTCACGGCGGCTTCGGTGGAAACCGTGGAGCGGCTGCGGGAATGGCTGGCGTTCCGCGATTACAGCGGCGACGGCACGGCGGCTTCGGACGGCGCGGCGGATGTTGTGATAAGCGGCGCGGGGGAGATTTCAGTGTAAGCCGTGGCACTGCATGGAAATTTCGTTAGCACGCAACTTTTTTATCTTCCGATTTGTGTTGTATATAAAGGGGCATGACCCCCGATACGCCAAGGAGGATAAAATCATGAAAAAGACGCTAAAAAATATAATACTCGCGGGAATTATATCGGTTTCGGCAATTACGGCGCTCCCCGTTACGGCTTCCGCCGACTGGGTGAAAACAGAGGATGGATATTCTTACACCGACACCGTGGGGAACACTCTCAAAGGCTGGCGGACCATCAAGGGCAAGACCTATTATTTCGGCAAAAACGGCATACGCAGGACAGGGCTCAGAAGCATCGGCGGGAATGTATATTACTTCGGCAAGAACGGCGTCATGCGGACAGGCGTTGTAAAAATCAAGAACAAAGACTTTGATTTTGGCGCCGACGGAAAGCTTATCGACAGGAAAAAGCCCGCCGAAGTGACCGCGGGCGGCACGAAGCTTGAAACCACGGCATTCTATAAGGACGGCGTGCTGATGGTGCCCCTGCGCGAAACCGCAGAAGCCCTCGGCTACACCTTCGATTATGACGAGAAGAGCGGCACGGCAGTCGTTGACGACCACTATATTCAGAAAGCCACGCTGACCGTCGGGTCGGCGGAGGTGAAATTTACCGGGCATCTGTCTATTATAGATATGAGCCGCGACGTTACGCTTTCGGCGCAGACGGTGGTCAGAAACGATGTTGTTTATGCCCCGTCGGATATTTTCGTGGAGTTCATGAACGACGTGAATGTCAGCGGGAGCAGCGTGGATATCTCCCCGTCGATGATGGAGCTTGACTGAATATGAAAACAGGGGGCTGCGAGTGCAGTCCCCTGTTATTAGTAAAAAACGGCGGTTCTTTGCGAACCGCCGCATATTTTCAGTCTATCTGTTTTAATGTTTTGTAAATGTCCTGCATACGCCGGTCGGTGGCGGCAATGGTTTCGGCGCAGTCCTTAAGCTGATCGGCGAGGTCTGCGGAAACATCCGTGGTGGTTTTGTATTTAAGCTCATGTTCAAGGCTCGCCCAGAAATCCATCGCGATAGTTCGTATCTGAACTTCCACGTTGACGAGCTGCTTGCTGTCGGAGAGATACACGGGGGTTTCTATGACAAGGTGCAGGCTGCGGTAGCCGTTTGGCTTGGGGTTTTCGATGTAGTCCTTGCGCTTTACGAGCATAACATCATCCTGCGATGTAAGCAGGTCTGCGACGGTGTAGATATCCTCTATGTAATTGCAGATAACTCGCACGCCCGCGATGTCGTTAAGGTTGGCACGCGCGGCTTCGCAGCTGAACGGCTGACCCTTTCTCTGAAGCTTTTCAAGAATGCTCTGTGGGGACTTCAGCCTGTCCTCGATGTGATGGATAGGGTTGTAATCGTATTTGGTCTTGAATTCGCTGTCGAGTATTTCAAGCTTGGTCTTTACCTCGCGTATGGCGGATTCGTAAAGGTGTTCCAGCTCGACAAACTGATACAGCTGATCCATAAGCATCTGCCGCTGGTCGGCGGGGAAGAGCTGCTTTACCGTATCCAGCTCGGCGGGCGGGTTTATTGCTTTTTTGGTATTTTTCATGGCTTATCCTATCCTTTCACAAGTATTATATTTTCAAGATGAAAATATCCTGTTAAGGCAGTGTGAATATTTGGTGAAATTTACTTGGTTGCTTCCTCGGACATACTGTTGAGGAGCTTCTCAATATCTTCCTGCGACATCTTACCGCCCGAGGTTTCGGGAGCAGGTGCAGGTTCGGGAGCAGTTTCAGTGGAAGCGCCCGCGATAAGTTTCTCGATATCTTCCTGCGACATTTTTCCGCCTGAAGTTTCGGGGACGGGTGCAGGCTCAGGAGTGGCTTCTGCGGAAGCCCCCGCGATAAGCTTCTCAATATCCTCCTGCGACATCTTACCGCCCGAAGTTTCGGGAGCAGGAGCAGGCTCGGGAGCGGCTTCAGCAGAAGCGCCCGCGATAAGCTTCTCAATATCCTCCTGCGACATCTTTCCGCCCGAAGTTTCGGGAACAGGTACTGGCTCGGGAGCGGCTTCGGCGGAAGCGCCTGTGATAAGCTTCTCTATATCCTCCTGCGACATCTTACCGCCAGAGGTTTCGGGAGCAGGAGCAGGCTCGGGAGCGGCTTCAGCAGAAGCGCCCGCAATAAGTTTCTCTATATCCTCCTGCGACATCTTACCGCCCGAGGTTTCGGGAGCAGGCGCAGGTTCGGGAGCAGTTTCAGCGGAAGCGCCCGCGATAAGTTTCTCGATATCTTCCTGCGACATTTTTCCGCCTGAAGTTTCGGGGACGGGTGCAGGCTCAGGAGTGGCTTCTGCGGAAGCCCCCGCGATAAGCTTCTCAATATCCTCCTGCGACATCTTACCGCCCGAAGTTTCGGGAGCAGGAGCAGGCTCGGGAGCGGCTTCAGCGGAAGCGCCCGCGATGAGTTTCTCTATATCTTCCTGCGACATCTTACCGCCAGAGGTTTCGGGAGCAGGAGCAGGTTCGGGAGCGGGCTCAGGCTGTTCCAGTCCTGCGCTGACAAGCAGCGCTTCGATTTCATCCTGCGACATCTTATTGCTTTCCGCGGCAGGCTCGGGAACAGGCGCAGGCTCCGGAACGGGTTCGGAAACTGCCGCAGGCTCATCCCGCGGTATCTTGGAAACATCAACGCGGTGCTGATTCAGTATCTCGTCAACATCTGCGGAGGGTTCGGCGGGCGTTTCGGGCGCGGGCATGGGCGGAACATATGCTTCGGTTATGCGGTTGAATTCCTCAAGAGCCTCGTCATAGGTGCAGTCGTCGCCGTCGAATTTTATCCAGTATGCGTCGAACGGGGTTATGCCGCGGGTCTTTTTCACGATATCATAGAC
>CAVIFG010000095.1:1463-7839 GCA_963641955.1 Escherichia coli | reverse complement strand
TCTTTTCTGTGAAAATCATTTTCATGCTCATTTGGCTTGATGATTGACAATGCCATAATATGGGTCGGGCAATTTTCATCAATTTTTCACCTAAAATTTATTGACAATCACAAAAAATAAGGTATAATAAAATAAGTTAATGGGATAAGTAAAGGGAGCAATTATTCTGCGCGTCCATGCTTTTCGATACAAACGATAAGCGGGCATCGGGATGATATATGCCTCGGCTTATTCTTATGGCTATTTATGCAAACGTTTACAAATATCCGTCCCGTTCGGCACGGGCGGGGAAGATACGTCAGACACAGAAAGGAAATGAACATGAAAACAACAAACAACAATTCTTTTGTATTCCGCGGCAGCGATTCCATCAAGAGCGTAAACGAGGCAAGCTACCTCTTCGGCAGGTTCGTATGCGAGGAACTCGAAAAGATCGGTATGCGCAGCTCCTACCGTCATGTCATGCAGCCCCTTATGGAGAACGACAGCCTGACGCAGCTCGAGCTCGTAAAGATCACGGGACTGAAGGCTCCCACCATCAGCATCACTCTGCGCAACATGGAGCGCGAGGGCATTGTACGCCGCGAAAAGAACGACGCAGACCGCCGCGAAACCCATGTTTACATCACCGATAAGGGCAGAGAAATGCACGCAAAGATCATCGAATCCCTCGAGAAGGCGGAGAAGATCATGCTGGACGGCCTTTCCGAAAAGGAACTCAAGTCCGCGCGTACAGTTATCGACAAGATGAGCGACAACCTCAGAGCTGTCCTCGGAGGAGAAAATAATGGCTAAGGTGCTCGGATACCTCAAGAAATACTGGTATCTTGCACTGCTGTCGCCGCTGTTTATGGTACTTGAGGTCAGTATGGATCTGCTCCAGCCTGACCTCATGTCGCGCATTGTGGACGAGGGCGTACTCGGGCAGGATATGGAGATCATCCTTAACGTCGGGCTGAAAATGCTCGTCACCGTGCTCATAGGATGCTTCGGCGGCATCATGTCGGGCGTTTTCGGCACGATGGCTTCGCAGAAGTTCTCCCGCGACCTGCGCAAGGACGCGTTCCGCAGGGTTATGAACATGAGCTTCCAGCAGACGGATAAGTTCACCTGCGGCTCGCTCGTCACTCGCCTTACGAACGACATCACCGCCTGCCAGGACTTCGTTGCGATGGCGCTGCGAATGGCTATCCGCGCGGGAATGCAGTTCATCGGCGGCATTTTCATGGTGCTTAATATCAACGTTACATTCGGACTGGTATTGCTGTTCACCCTGCCTATCCAGCTTGTAATAATCATAATCGTGCTGAAAAAGGGCGCGCCGCTGTTCGGTATAGTACAGAGCAAGCTTGACCGCGTAAACAGCGTGGTGCAGGAGAACGTTTCCGGCGCGAGGGTCGTAAAGGCATACACCCGCGAGGAATATGAGATAGACCGCTTCGCAAAGGCGAACGACGACCTTTGCAACACCAACCTGCGCGTTCAGAAGCTGATGGCGCTGCTGATGCCTATTCTTTCCATACTCATGAACGCTTCCGTTCTGGCGGTAATCTACATCGGCGGATTTCAGGCTGCGGCGGCGGAGCTTGAGGTAGGCAAGATCATGGCTTCCGTTACATATATCACGCAGATACTTATGTCCATGATGATGATCGGAATGATGTTCCAGCAGGTCACAAGGGCGGCGGCTTCCGCGAAGCGTATCTCCGAGATACTTGACACCGAGCCCGCCATTGCAGACGGCGGCTTCAGCGGCAGCTCCGACGAAAAGGGCACCGTTGAATTCCGCGGGGTTTCGTTCAGATACCCCGGCGTGCAGGCGAACAACGTTATAAACGACATTTCGTTCAAGGTCAATAAGGGCGAAACCGTGGCGATACTCGGCGCGACGGGCTGCGGCAAGACCTCGCTTGTCAGCCTTATCCCGCGCTTCTACGACGTAACGGACGGCGAGGTGCTGGTTGACGGCGTAAACGTCAAGGAATATAACACCGATGACCTGCGGCATAAAATAGGCTTCGTGCTTCAGAAGGCGGAGCTGTTCAGCGAAACCATCGAGCAGAACATCCGCTGGGGCGACAGCGCCGCTTCGGACGAGGATGTGCGCCGCGCTGCGGATATCGCGCAGGCAAGCGAGTTCGTGGGCGGATTTACCGACGGCTTCCGCGAGATGATAACGGAAAAGGGCTCGTCGCTTTCGGGCGGACAGAAACAGCGCCTTTCCATCGCAAGAGCCATTGCAAAGAAGCCCGAGATACTTATTTTCGACGACAGTATGTCGGCGCTTGACCTCACCACCGACGCGAAGCTTCAGAAAGCGCTGCGCGAAAATCTCGGCGGCACCACGGTAATAATGATAGCACAGCGCGTTGCGAGCGTTATGAGGGCCGACAAGATAGCAGTTATCGACGGCGGCAGGCTCGCGGCGTTCGATAATCACGAAAATCTGCTTAAAAACTGCCCTGTATATCAGGATATCTACAATTCGCAGATGAGGGAAGGAGATGAGCAGATTGGCTGAAAACAATAAACCCACGGTAAATCTTCGCCCCGGCGGAAGAGGCCCCGGAGGCCCGGGAGGACCCCGCGGCCCGCACGGAATGGGAATGCCCGCAGAAAAGCCGAAAAACGTCAAGGCGACCCTCGGCAGGATATTGTTCTACATAGGCAAGAACCGCGCAATGCTCATCGGAATGCTGGCGGTAATGCTGCTGGCGACGCTGCTCAACATCGTTGCGCCGTCGCTTCAGGCAAACGCGATAGATTCCCTCGTGCCCTCCGACGGAAACATTGATATGGGCGTGTTTATAGGCTGGCTGGTTGCGCTGGGAGCTGTGTATCTGTGCTCGGCGGTGTTCACCTATTTTCAGGCGCTGTTTGCGGCAAAGCTTTCGCAGTACACCGTCCGCGAGCTGAGAAAGGATCTCTTCTCAAAAATTTCGCGGCTCCCCATAAAGTACATCGACACGCACAAGCACGGCGACATTATGTCGCGAATGACCAACGACGCGGAGAATATTTCGAACTCCGTTTCGCAGTCGCTGAGTTCGCTGATCTCGGGCGTTATCACGCTTATCGGCTGCTTTGCGATGATGCTGTATTACTCGTGGCTGCTGACGCTTATCAGCATGGTAACGCTGGTGCTGACGCTTGTGGTTACAAAGTTCATGTCGAAATTCATGCGCAAGTTCTACCCGCTCCAGCAGGTGAAGCTTGGCGAGATAAACGCGAAGATAGAGGAGTCCGTTTCGGGCTTCAAGACCGTAAAGGCATTCACCCATGAAAATACCGTCTGCGAAAGCTTCGACAAGACCAGCGACGAGCTTTGCGGCGTGGGCATAAAGGCACAGGTGCTCGGCGGAATAATGGGTCCCTGCATGAACTGCATAGGCAACATCGGCTTCCTGCTTATCGCGGGATTTGGCGGATGGCTCGCGATAGAGCAGGTCATCACCATCGGCACGATACAGGCGTTCATCACATATTCCAAGCAGTTCACACGACCCATCAACGAGATCGCGAACCAGTACGCGCAGATACAGACCGCCCTTGCGGGTGCGGAGCGCGTATTCGAGATAATGGACAGCGAGCCCGAGGACGAGGGCGGCAACGAGCCCTTCGAGGTGGAGAATGTCAAGGGCGATATCAATTTCAAGGACATCGACTTCTCCTATGTTAAGGGCGAAAATGTCCTGCATGACTTCAACCTGTGGGTAAAGAGCGGACAGAAGATCGCCATCGTAGGCGCAACGGGAAGCGGCAAGACCACCGTTGTAAACCTGCTTACAAGGTTCTATGACATCGACGGCGGAGAGATACTCCTCGACGGGCAGAACATACGGAACATTCCCAAGAAGAAGCTCCGCAGCAGCATCGGCATAGTGCTTCAGGATACGGTAATTTTCTCGGACACCATCGCGCAGAACATCCGTTATGGCAGAACCGATGCGACGGACGAGGAAGTCCGCGAGGCGGCAAAGCTTGCCCGCGTAGATGATTTTGCGGAGAAGCTTTCCGACGGCTACGACACCATGCTCACCGAGGGCGGCAGCAACCTTTCGCAGGGACAGCGGCAGCTTATTTCGATAGCCCGCGCCGTGCTTGCCGACCCGAAGATACTCATTCTCGACGAAGCAACGTCAAGCATAGACACCCGCACGGAAATGCACATTCAGGAGGCAATGATAAACCTCATGAAAGGCAGAACGAGCCTTATCATCGCGCACCGTCTTTCAACGATACGCGACGCGGATAAGATAGTCGTTATCAGCGGCGGAAAGGTCGCCGAAGCGGGCAATCACGACGAGCTGCTCGCGGCTAAGGGCTGCTACTACAACCTTTACATGAGCCAGTTTGCGGGCATTGCGACCTAAAAAGATATCAACAAAAAAGCCGCGGAGAGATCTGCGGCTTTACTGTATAGAAAATCCCTCCGAAAAAATCGGAGGGATATTTTTATTTATCGACAGGCATATTTTCCTGCGCCAAGCTTTTTCTGCGCATTGTCAACACGCTCGGGGGAGGGCGGGTTCGTGTCCTCGAGGGTATATTTTATCCCGAGGTTTTCCCACTTGAACTTTCCGAGGGTATGATACGGAAGCACCTCAACGCGCTGTACGTTGTTCAGCGTCTTTATAAATTCCGAAAGGGCGTCAAGATCCTCGTCGAAATCGCTGAGCTCGGGCACAAGCACATGGCGTATCCATACGGGCTTGCCTATTTCGCTGAGATACCGCGCCATATCGAGGATGTTCGCGTTGTCCCATCCTGTTATGTCCTTGTGGCGGGCGGGGTTTATCTCCTTTATGTCGAGCAGCAGCAGGTCGGTGTATTCCATAAGCTCGCGGAATTTCGAAAAGAACGGCTCTTCCCGAGTGAAGGGATTTCCTGCGGTGTCTATGCAGGTGCCTACGCCCTCCGCCTTTGCCTTCTTGAAAAGGTCGAGCAGAAAATCTATCTGCAGCAGCGGTTCGCCGCCGCTGACGGTGATGCCGCCGTCATTCTTCCAGTAGCTTTTGTAGCGGAGCGCCTTTTTCAGCAGCTCGTCCGCGGTCATGTCGGTGCAGGTGTCGTCGCCCTTGATGTCCCATGTGTCGGGATTGTGGCAGTAGCGGCAGCGCATACGGCAGCCCTGAGTGAATATTATAAATCTGACGCCCGGGCCGTCGGCGGCGCCGAAGCTTTCTGTGGAGTGAATTCTTCCCGTGATCTCGCTCATAGCGTTCCTCCTTGTTTTTTCCGCATAATCGAACAGCGCCGTTTATCACGACGCTGTCCTTTATTTATGCCGTTGTAATTAGATTACATATGATCGTGGCAGGTTCTGGAGATAACATCCAGCTGCTGCTCTCTTGTAAGGTCGATGAACTTAACTGCATAACCGGATACGCGGATTGTGAAGTTTGCGTACTCTTCCTTCTCGGGGTGCTCCATAGCGTCGATCAGCTTTTCCTTGCCGAATACGTTAACGTTGAGGTGGTGTGCGCCCTTGTCGAAGTAACCATCAAGAACATTTACAAGGTTTGTAACCTGCTCGTCCTCGGAGTGACCGAGTGCGTCGGGGTTGATGGTCTGTGTGTTGGAGATACCGTCCAGTGCCCATTCGTAAGGCAGCTTTGCAACGGAGTTGAGGGATGCAAGCAGACCATTCTTTTCTGCGCCGTATGCAGGGTTTGCACCGGGAGAAAGGGGCTCGCCGGCCTTACGTCCATCGGGCAGGGAAGCGGTTGCCTTGCCGTATACAACGTTGGATGTGATGGTAAGGATGGAAGTTGTGGGCTCGGAATCACGGTAGGTGTGGCACTGCTTCAGCTTCTTGAGGAATGTGCCCAGCAGCCATACTGCGATATCGTCTGCGCGGTCGTCGTCGTTGCCGTAGCGGGGGAAGTCGCCTGTTGTTTCGAAGTCAACAACGATGCCGTCCTCGTCGCGGATGGTCTTGACCTTAGCGTACTTGATAGCGGACAGGGAGTCAACAACGTGAGAGAAGCCTGCGATACCTGTTGCGAATGTACGTCTTACGTTGGTATCGATAAGAGCCATCTCCGCAGCCTCGTAGTTGTACTTGTCGTGCATATAGTGGATAAGGTTCAGGGTGTGAACATAGATGGAAGCCAGCCATGTCATCATCTTGTCGAACTTGTCCATAACCTCATCGTAGTCGAGGTATTCGGAGGTGATAGCCTTGTAGTTCGGGCCAACCTGTACCTTGGTCTTAGCGTCAACGCCGCCGTTGATAGCGTACATCAGGCACTTTGCAAGGTTTGCTCTTGCGCCGAAGAACTGCATTTCCTTACCTGTCTGTGTTGCGGATACGCAGCAGCAGATAGCGTAGTCGTCACCCCAAACGGGACGCATAACGTCGTCGTTCTCATAC
>CAVIFG010000095.1:0-1453 GCA_963641955.1 Escherichia coli | reverse complement strand
GAAGAGGTACGAACGGAGATAGCAGCAGCATAACGCTTGAAGTTCTCGGGAAGCTTGTCGCAGTAGAGAACTGTCATGTTAGGCTCGGGGGAGGGGCCCATGTTCTCGAGGGTGTGCAGGAAACGGAAGTCGTTCTTTGTTACCATGGAACGGCCGTCCTGACCCTTACCGCCGATGGAAAGAGTAGCCCAAACGGGGTCGCCGGAGAACAGCTCGTTGTAGGAAGGAATACGAGCGAACTTAACCATTCTCAGCTTGAGAACGAGGTGGTCGATAAGCTCCTGAGCCTCAGCCTCGGTCAGTGTGCCGTTGTCGAGGTCGCGCTTGATGTAGATATCAAGGAATGTGGAGATACGGCCGATGGACATTGCAGCGCCATTCTGGGTCTTGATAGCAGCAAGGTAGCCGAAGTATGTCCACTGAACAGCTTCGCGGGCGTTTGCAGCAGGCAGGGAGATATCGCAGCCGTAGGAAGCAGCCATGACCTTCATTTCCTTCAGTGCGCGGATCTGCATTGCGAGTTCCTCGCGCTGGCGGATAACGGAATCTCTCATCTTGCCGTTGCCGCAGTTTGCAAGGTCGTCCTGCTTAGCTTCTACCAGTCTGTCGATACCGTAAAGAGCGATACGTCTGTAGTCGCCTACGATACGGCCTCTGCCGTATGTATCGGGCAGACCTGTGATGATCTTATTCTTTCTTACAGCGCGCATTTCGGGGGTGTATGCGTCGAAAACGCCCTGGTTGTGTGTCTTGTGATATTCTGTGAAGATCTTGTGCAGCATGGGATCGGGAGTGTAGCCGTATGTTGTGCAGGCTTCCTCTGCCATCTTGATGCCGCCGTAGGGCATGAATGCTCTCTTCAGGGGCTTATCGGTCTGAAGACCTACAACCTTTTCAAGATCCTTCAGCTCGGGATCGATGTAGCCGGGCTCGTGGGATGTGATGCCGGAAACGATATGAGTATCCATATCAAGAACGCCGCCCTTTGCGCGCTCTTCCTTCTGAAGCTGCTGAAGCTTGCCCCAGAGCTTGTCGGTGGACTCAGCAGGGCCCGCCAGGAAAGACTCATCACCATCGTAAGGTGTGTAGTTGTTCTGGATGAAGTCGCGAGTATTTATTTCTTCGCGCCAGATTTCACCCTTGAAACCCTTCCATTGTTCAAAATTCCTCATCTTGTAATACCTCCATATACTTTGCCGGGTACAATTTCATTAGTTAGCAAAGACTAACAGCACAACACTTACCTTAGGCGCATGATGTATTCTCGGTGGTTATTGAGAAACGCCATTTTGCGGCACGTTCGTGTCAATTTGCGTCCGTCTTTTTCAACCTACGCTATTATAACATAATCCATCCTTTAAGTCAATAGTATTTTCTCATTTTACAAAAAATTCGTGCATTCTTTTATAATATTTACAGTATTTTTGAAACCGTCGGACACAATATATAGTAT
>CAVIFG010000094.1:0-7871 GCA_963641955.1 Escherichia coli | reverse complement strand
TTTACCTTAAAGTCTTTCATAATTGCTCGCCGCCTTTCTGGTTTTTTATAATATTGTACAAGGAAATTGCTTTCCTTATTAATTAATATAGCAACAAATCTGAAAATAGTCAATAGCTTATTGCAAAATTCGGAGTTTTAAAGTATAATAGAGTAGTGGATAAAATTCGATTTGGTCAATTTACCCACACAATTGATGAAACTTTTTAACTGCCGTCGATAAAGGAGGGGTGCGCGGTGACATTTGAGGTGATAACGCTCGGCTGCAAGGTCAATTCCTGCGAGAGCGCAGCCATATCCGAGCGCTTTTCCGAGGATGGCTTTACCCCTGCAGAAAGCGGCACGCCCGCCGATGTGTATATCGTAAACTCCTGCGCCGTCACCGCCATGAGCGAGAAAAAGGCGCGGCAGGTGATTTCGCGCTGCAAGCGGGATAATCCCGACTGCGTTACGGTGCTGTGTGGGTGTTTTCCGCAGGCGTATCCCGAGGCGGCGGGAAAGGTAGCGGGGGCGGATATCGTAACGGGCAACTCATCCAAGGGCGCCATTCCCGCGCTGGTGAGGAAATACCTTTCCGAGCACATCCGCTGTATGAAGGTCGACCCCATGACAAGGCAGTTTGACGAAGCCGCCGCAGGGGCTGATATCGACAGGACCCGTGCATTCATCAAGATAGAGGACGGCTGCGACAGATTCTGCACCTACTGCATAATCCCGACGGCACGTGGGCGGGTGCGCTCTCGCACTCCCGAGGAGATAACCGCGCAGGCGGAAAAGTGCGTCGAAAGCGGGCATAAGGAGATAGTCCTTACGGGGATAAATCTCGGGTGCTACGGGCAGGAATTCGGGCTGACCCTCGGCGACGCGGTCATCGCCGCGGCAAAGAGCGGCGCGGCGCGCATCAGATTAGGCTCCCTTGAGCCGGAAATGATGACCGCCGAGGAAATAGACAAGCTGAAAAGCGTACCGTCGCTTTGCCCGCAGTTTCATCTCTCGCTTCAGTCGGGGTGCGACGAAACGCTGAAAAGAATGTGCCGCAGATATGACACCGCGGAATACCGCAGGGTGGTGGAAAGGCTGCGCGGGGCGTTTCCGGACTGCGCGATAACCACCGATATAATGGTAGGTTTCGCGGGGGAAACGGACGAGGAATTTGCGAAGAGCATGGCGTTTGCGGAGGAGATAGGCTTCGCGAAGATACACGTTTTTCCGTATTCCATAAGAAAGGGCACCGTGGCGGCGGGGCGTTCGGACCAGATAACGCCGCAGATAAAGACGGAGCGCGCCCATGAAATGGAACGGCTTTCCAAGCGGCTGGAGCAGGAGTTCCTTAAAAAGCAGGTCGGAACGAGAAAGACCGTTCTTATTGAAAAAAAGCGTTCGCCGGAGTATTCTTATGGATTAACCGATAGTTATTTTGAGGTAAGAATATACGGAGAGGATATTCCACGGCACACCCTTGCGGAGGTGGATATAACCGCCGCGCGGGACGGATACTGCGTCGGCAGGATAGTTAAGTAGTTATTATTTCGGGTAAAACCGATCTATATAGGGCAGGTGCGGGACGATATGTTTCGGATGTGTCCGCAAACAACTGAAGAACATCAGGAGGACAAGCTATGGCAGTTTATCGTATCTATGTTGAGAAGAAGCCGCAGTTCGCGGTGGACGGCGGGGCGGTTCTTTCCGACCTTACCGTGGCGCTCGGCATGAAGTCGGTGGAGAGCGTTCGTGTTATCAATCGCTATGACGCGGAGAAGCTTCCGAAAGAGGATTTTGAAAAGGCAATACCTACGGTATTTTCCGAGCCGCCCGTAGACGAGGTGTTTTACGAGCTGCCCAAGCTCGGCGAGAACGAGCGTATGTTCGCGGTGGAGTTCCTGCCGGGACAGTTTGACCAGCGCGCGGATTCTGCGGCGCAGTGTATCCAGATGCTCTGCAAGGGCGAGCGACCCGTTGTAAAGTACGCGAAAATTTACATCATCGGCGGAAAGCTCACCGACGAAGAGTTCACAAAGATAAAGCACTACCTCATCAACGCGGTCGAATCCCGCGAGTGCGGCTTTGAAACATATGACACCCTCGAAACCAAGTACACCATCCCCACCACCGTTGAGACCCTCGACGGATTTATAAACAAGACCGACGCGGAGCTTGCGGATTTCGTTGTTAAGTACGGCCTTGCGATGGATAACGACGATATCAAGTTCTGCCAGGACTATTTCAAGGGAGAGCACCGCGACCCCACCATCACCGAGATACGCATGATAGACACCTACTGGTCCGACCACTGCCGCCACACCACATTCGGCACGATAATCGACAAGGCTGATATCAAGCCCGCGTACATCGCGCAGACATATCAGGCGTACAAGAACGACCGCGAAGCCCTCGGCAGGGCAAACAAGCCGCTGTGCCTGATGGATCTTGCAACTCTCGCGGCGAAGAAGCTCAAGAGCGAGGGACTGCTTCCCGACCTTGACGAGAGCGAGGAAATTAACGCTTGTTCCGTAAAGATAAAGGTAGATGTTGACGGCAAGGACGAGGACTGGCTGCTGATGTTCAAGAACGAAACACACAACCACCCCACCGAGATAGAGCCTTTCGGCGGCGCGGCTACCTGCCTCGGCGGCGCCATCCGCGACCCGCTTTCCGGCAGAAGCTATGTTTATCAGGCTATGCGAGTAACGGGCGCTTCCGATCCGCTGCTTCCAGTTGAAAAGACCATCGCGGGCAAGCTTCCCCCGAGAAAGATAACCACCACCGCGGCGGCGGGATATTCCTCCTACGGCAACCAGATAGGCCTTGCGACGGGTCATGTTGCGGAGATATATCACCCCGGATACATGGCGAAGCGCATGGAGATAGGCGCTGTTATCGGCGCGGCTCCCGCTGAGAATGTACGCAGGGAAAGACCCGTTCCCGGGGATGTTATCATTCTTCTCGGCGGACGCACGGGACGCGACGGCTGCGGCGGCGCAACCGGTTCTTCCAAGGCACACAGCGTAAAGTCCCTCGACACCTGCGGCGCAGAGGTACAGAAGGGTAACGCGCCCGAGGAAAGAAAGCTTCAGCGCCTGTTCAGAAACCCCGAGGCTACACGCCTTATCAAGCGCTGCAACGACTTCGGCGCGGGCGGCGTTTCCGTTGCCATCGGCGAGCTTGCAGACGGTCTTGAGATAGACCTCAACGCGGTTCCGAAGAAGTACGACGGTCTTGACGGCACCGAGCTTGCAATAAGCGAATCGCAGGAGAGAATGGCGGTCGTTGTTGCTCCCGAGGACGCGGACAAGTTCAGAGCGCTGGCTTCCGCAGAGAACCTTGAATCCACACCCGTTGCGATAGTTAAGGAAGAGCCTAGACTGCGCATGAACTGGAACGGAAAGACCATCGTTGATATCTCCCGCGAGTTCCTGAACTCCAACGGCGCAGAGAAGCACACCGAGGTTTCCGTGCCCGCTGTCAAGGTTTCCTACTCCACCGGCAGAAAGAACACCGCGGAGGACTGGGACAAGCTTGTCACCGACCTCAACATATGCTCGCAGAGAGCGCTGGTTCAGCGTTTTGACAGCACCATCGGCGGCGGCACTGTGCTTATGCCTTTCTCGGGCAGAAACCAGCAGACCCCCGTACAGGCTATGGCGGCGAAGATACCCGTTCTGAACGCGGAAACCACCACGGCTTCCGTTATGGCATGGGGCTTCAACCCTGCCGTTTCGGAGCAGTCCCCCTACCACGGTGCGGTATGCGCGGTAGTTGAGAGTATCGCGAAGGTAGTCGCTGCGGGCGGCACAAGCGAGAAGTGCTGGCTGACATTCCAGGAATACTTTGAGAGAACACAGGGCAAGCCCGAGCGCTGGGGCAAGCCGTTTGCGGCACTGCTCGGCGCATACAAGGCGCAGCTTGAGATGGGCTGCGGCGCCATCGGCGGCAAGGACAGCATGAGTGGCACATTCGAGCACATCGACGTTCCCCCGACTCTCGTTTCCTTTGCGGTTTCCACCGCAAAGGCGCAGGATGTTATCTCCGCGGAATTCAAGTGCCCGTACAGCAAGATAGGCTACATCGCGCCGGAATACGACGAAAACGGCCTGCCGGTATTCGACAGCGTTAAGAAGGTATTCAAGACTGTTGAGAAGCTTATCAAGGAGAAGAAGGCAATCTCCGTATGGAGCGTTGCAAACGGCGGCGTTGCCGAGGGTATCTTCAAGATGACGCTGGGCAACCATGTCGGCGCAAAGCTTGTTGACCTTACCGATGACGAGCTGTTCACACCCGTATACGGCGCATTCATCCTCGAGATGGACGGCGAGGCAGAGGGCGTAAGAATCATCGGCGAAACCGTTCCCGAGTATGAGATAACCTGCGGCGGCGTCAAGCTGGATATCGCAGCGCTTGAAGATAAGTGGGACAACGTTCTTGAGCCCGTATTCAAGGGCAAGATGCCTGCGGCTCCCGCACCTGCAAAGGCAGAGTACACAAAGGGCTGCGAGCTGCTGGAGAACCATGTATCCCCGAAGATCGCGAAGCCGCGCGTACTTATCCCCGTATTCCCCGGCACGAACTGCGAATACGACATCGCGAACGCATTCAACCGCTACGGCGGACAGGGCGACATCTTCGTTATCCGCAACCTTTCCGCGCAGGATATGGAGGAGAGCGTTAACGAATTTGCAAAGCGCATCGAGCAGAGCCAGATGATCGCCATCCCCGGCGGCTTCAGCGGCGGTGACGAGCCCGAGGGTTCTGCGAAGTTTATCAACGCGTTCTTCAGAAACCCGAAGATCAAGGACGCGGTGGAGAATATGCTTTACACCCGCGACGGCCTGATGTTGGGTATCTGCAACGGCTTCCAGGCGCTGATAAAGCTAGGTCTTGTTCCGTTCGGACATATCGTGCCCCTTACAAGCGACAGCCCCACGCTTACATACAACTCCATAGGACACCACCAGTCGCAGCTTGCATACACAAGAATATGCACCAACAAGAGCCCGTGGCTCATGCATTGCAAGGTCGGCGACGTTGCGGCTATCCCGATATCCCACGGCGAGGGACGCTTTGTTGCAAGCGACGAGGTTATCAGGAAGCTCATCGAGAACGGTCAGGTGGCGACGCAGTATGTTGACCTCAAGGGCAACCCCACGATGGACGTTGCGTTCAACCCGAACAGCTCCATGTGCGCTATCGAGGGTATAATCTCCCCCGACGGACGCGTGCTCGGCAAGATGGGTCATACAGAGCGTATCACAGGCAACACCTGCACGAATGTCGACGGCAACAAGGAACAGCTTCTGTTCAAGGGCGGCGTTGATTACTTCGGATAATGCTTGGAATATAAAAAAAGAGGGACTGCCTTTCGGGGCAGTCCCTTAGTCTGTCGAAAAAGTTAAAACGGCGGAATATTTGCAATAGACTGTGGGGGGAAAACTCTTGTTTTCCCCCCACGCCCCTTTAGCGCTTTGGAAGTCGGGTTAACGTTTACGCTTTGTACTTTCACTGCTACAAATTTTCTGTGCGTGGGGTGTTTCGCCACTGCGGTGGCGACAAGGGCGCTGCCCTTGACCTGCGAGGGGTGCGACCCCTCGACCACGTATATTGGTGCACAAAAACTAAGGGTTGCACTACATAATAATTTTTGTTACCTGATTATCTCCGCAGCCCTATCAGCAATATTCTCGGGAGTAATGCCGTTTCTCTGCATTACCTCGTTTACATCATAGCGGTCGAGGAACTCCTTCTTCAGGCCGAAGTTCAGCACCTTCATGTCGGAATTTCCGTAGAACCGCGCGATCTTCTCGCCGAAGCCGCCGTTCAGTACGCCGTCCTCAAGGGTGATAACTACCTTGTGGCCTTTCTTGAGGGATTCAAGCAGTTCGTCGTCTGTGCCGGTGATATATACGGGGTTTATCAGCGTGGGCTTTACGCCTGTCTTTTTCTCTATCTCGCGGGCAGCCTGCCCGCCGAGGGAATAGAACGAACCAAGCGCCAGTATTGCGACGCCGCTTCCCACTTCGGTGACTTCGTACTTGTTGAGATTTCCGTAGTCCTTTGTTACCTTATCCCCGTGGACAACGGACGCGGGTACGCGTATCGCAACGGGGTGCTCGCGCTGTTCGTTGCTCCATTCCAGCATTGCAAAGTATTCCTCATATGTCGTGGGTGCGAGGTAAACGAGGTTCGGGATGTTGGACATCATGGGGATATCGAATATGCCGAGGTGGGTAACGTCGTTCATGCCGTATACGGAAGCCGCATATACAAGAATTGTAACGGGGTTGTTGTTTATGCAGAGATCCTGCGAAAGCTGGTCGTAGGTGCGCTGGATAAAGGAGCTGTAAACGCCGTAGATGGGCTTTCCGCCGCGGGCGGATATACCCGAAGCCATTGCGACGGCGTGCTCCTCGGCGATGCCGACATCGATGAACTGCTTTCCTGCTTCATCGCGGCGGTTCTTGTAGAAGCCGAATACCGCGGGGGTGCCCGAAGTTATCGCGCAGACAGCAGGGTCGCGCTTCATCTTATCCAGAATATATTTGCCCGTAAGGTCGCCGAAATCCTCGCCGTCGAAGGAGAACTTGGGCTTGCCTGTTTCGAGGTCGAAGGGCATACACCAGTGCCAGTTTTCCTTGTTCTTCTCGGCTAAGGCGTAGCCCTTGCCCTTCTGGGTAACGATGTGAACGACTACAGGGTGGTCGGTATCCTTTACGCTCTTGAATGCCGCGATAAGGCTTTCGACATCGTTGCCGTCCTTTACAAATACATAATCAAGACCCATGGACTTGAAGAGGTTGCATTCTGCCTTGCCGTCGGTTTCGCGGAGAAGCCTGAGGTTGGTGTAAAGTCCGCCGTGGTTTTCTGCGATGGACATATCGTTGTCGTTTACCACGATGATGAAGTTGGAGCCGAGCTCATGCGCGAAATCAAGACCCTCGAGAGCCTCGCCGCCGCTGAGGGAACCGTCGCCGATGACGGCGATGATGTTTTCGTGGCCGCCGGTAAGGTCGCGCCCCTTGGCAAGTCCCGCCGCAAGGCTGACGGAGGTGGAGGTATGACCTATCGTGAAGAAGTCGTGCTTGCTCTCATGCTGGGTGGAGTAGCCGGTCACATCATCATACTTTGCTTCGTCGAGGAATGCCGCGTTTCTGCCGGTGAGCATTTTGTGGCAGTAGGTCTGGTGAGAAACGTCGAAAACCATCTTGTCCTCGGGGGAATTGAAAACATAGTGCAGGGCGATGATGGCTTCTACCATACCGAGGTTGGGACCGAAATGTCCGCCGTGCTTGCTGAGCTTATTCAGCAGGGCGGTGCGCATTTCTGCGGCAAGGGTGTGCATTTCGTCGGTGTTGAGCTTCTTTACGTCTGCGGGGCTGTTGATTTTTTCGAGATACATTTTATTCTCCTCCTGTTTTGTTCCTTTTTATTTTTTGCAGCTGCCGCCGTCCCATGAGAGGACGCCGGTTTTTTCCGCTTCTTCGTAGCGGGAGATTTTGTAGTTGAGCCGCTCTAAGGTGGTGTCGATTTTTGCGCGCTGTTCAAGCAGCGCGTCGCGCTGGTCGCGCAGGAGCTGCGCACGGGCGGGGATGGTGCTGTCGCCCTCGCGGTAGAGTTTAACATATTCAATAAGTGCTTCGACGGGCAGACCCGCGCTTCTCATGCACACCGCAAGCTCCACCCAGCCGAGGTCGCTTTCGCTGTAGTCGCGTATTCCTCCGGATGTCCTGCGCACCGCGGGTATCATGCCGACGCGCTCGTAATACCGCAGGGTGTCCTGCGTGAGTCCGTATTTCTCGCTGACTTCCTTTATGGTCATAAGTCCGCACCTCCTTTTCTTGTGTATATTGTATCACCTGGAGTTAGCTCCAAGTCAAGAGG
>CAVIFG010000093.1:6309-7971 GCA_963641955.1 Escherichia coli | reverse complement strand
GAATGCGGCTTACCTGATTTTCGTTCTTTCCGCAAAAGGAGCAAACCATCATATATTAATCCTCCTATGGATCGGTATGTCAGGACTTCTTTGCGTCAAGCTCCAGTCTGCTGTTGTATACCTTGTCGATAAGGCCGTACTGAAGTGCCTCCTCCGCGGACATGAAGTTGTCGCGCTCGGTATCGCGGCATATTGTTTCATAGTCCTTGCCTGTGTTGTCGGCGAGGATATGATTCAGGCGCTCCTTTGTTTTCTGGAGGTAATTTGTGCGTATCTGAATATCCGTTACCTGACCCGAAATTCCGCCGCCGGAAATAAGCGGCTGATGGATCATTATCTCGCTGTTGGGCAGAGCAATTCTCTTGCCCTTTGCGCCGCTGGAAAGCAGGAACGCACCCATGGAAGCAGCCATACCCATGCAGATGGTGGAAACATCGCACTTGATATACTGCATCGTGTCGTAAATAGCCATTCCGTCGGAAACGGAGCCTCCGGGGCTGTTAATATACAGGAAAATATCCTTATCGGGATCCTGACCCTCAAGATAAAGCAGCTGCGCAACAACTACGCTTGCAGTTGCAGAGTTTACTTCATCGTGAAGAAGGATTATTCTGTCATTCAGCAGGCGGGAGAATATATCGTAGGAACGCTCTCCGTGGCTGCTTTGCTCAACAACATAAGGAATATAAGCCATAATGCTCCTTTCTCAGACCTGCGGCGGCGACGAAAACCGACCGCAATCTTAACCAAAATCCGCGCACAAAACTGCGCGCGGATTTTTAACTTCGAAAATTACTCAGTAACTTCCTCGATCTTTGCGCTGTTCTTTACAACGTCAAGAGCCTTCTCGATTCTCAGGTCGCTTCTGATAGCGCTCTCAGGGATAGCAGCCTTGACCTTGTCAGCTTCCATCTTGTACTGCTCAGCCATATCAGCGTATTCCTTAGCAACATCCTCGTCGGTAACTTCAACGTTCTCGATGTCTGCGATCTTCTCAAGAGCCAGACGCAGGTCAACCTGACGCTTAGCAACTTCCTTGAAGTTTGCGCGGAACTGCTCCATGTTCAGACCGGTGTACTTGAGGTAATCCTCAACGCCGATTCTGTTTCTTGCGCTCCACTCGCGTGCGATGTCGTCGATGCGGCGCTCGTACATAACCTCGGGAACCTCTGCATTCATCTTTGTAAGCAGTGCTTCAACCAGCGCATTGTCAGCCTCGTTGTCAGCTTCCTCCGCGTTCTTCTTCTCCTGCTTTTCCTTGATGTCAGCCTTCAGCTCGTCAAGTGTATCCTTGTCGCTTACGTCCTTTGCGAACTCGTCATCCAGCTCGGGAAGCTCCTTGCCCTTGATCTCATGCAGCTTGCACTTGAATACAACAGCCTTGCCCTTGAGGTTCTCTGCCTGATAATCCTCGGGGAATGTAACGTTTACGTCGAACTCTTCGCCGATGTTCTTGCCGATGATCTGCTCCTCAAAGCCGGGGATAAAGGTGTGGCTGCCGATCTCGAGGGGGTAGCTCTCGCCCTTGCCGCCCTCAAATGCAACGCCGTCGAGGAAGCCTTCAAAGTCGATAACAGCGGTGTCGCCCTCTGCAACTGCTCTGTCCTCTACGGAGATGATTCTTGCAGCACGCTTGCGCATATTCTCAAGCTCTGCGTTAAC
>CAVIFG010000093.1:807-6299 GCA_963641955.1 Escherichia coli | reverse complement strand
CAGTCTTGACAGTCTTCTTAACTTCTAATCCCTTGTAATCGGAAATTTCGATCTCGGGCTTGGTGATGATGTCAGCCTTGAAAGAAACGCCGTTCTCCTTGCTTACCTCTGTAACCTCGGTGTTCTGAACATCAACGACCTCAAGCTTGGTTTCGTCGATAAGCTTTGCGATGTTGGTGTTGTACAGGGAGTTTACTGCATCCTCAAAGAACACGCCCTCGCCGTAGGTCTTTTCGATGATCTTGCGGGGAGCCTTGCCCTTGCGGAAGCCGGGAACTGTGATCTTGCCCTTTGCCTTGTTGTAAGCTGCGTTGATTGCAGCCTCAAACTCCTCTGCGGAGAACTTGAATTCGATAGCTGTGGTATTGGTCGCTGTCTTGTTCTGAGAAATGATTTCCATTGTTGATGATCCTTCCTTGTCCATACGGACAATTGATATTATTTTCATTCAGAGATTATGCTCTGATCAATTTTGACAGGGTCAAATCCGACGCCGTCCGCGGAAACAAGCTTATACCGTATCCCCGCACGTTCGCCGTTAAGCGCGCCCTTTATGCTCGCACCGTGGAGATGAGCATAATAGCACCGCTTTACATTATACTTGTGGAGTATTTCCGTGATGTACACATTTTCTTCCGTGCCGTAAATCGGCGGGTAGTGTATAAACGCGATAAGTTCGCCGCCGAGCTTCACGCCCTCTTTCAGCGACATTTCCAGCCGCCCCGCTTCCCTGTTGAGCACCTTTGCGTCCGCAGGCTCGCCGTTTTCACGGATCCAGCCGCGGGTGCCGCATATTGATATGCCCTCAACAAGAAATGCGTTGTTGAAAAGGAAACTGATGGAATCAAAACCGTTCGCTTTAACAAAGGCGTTGATCTTGCTCGCCGTAGACCACCACAGGTCGTGGTTACCTTTCACGAGGATCTTCTTGCCTTTTAACCGCGTGTGTATATACTCAAGGTCTTTGTAGCTGTCCTCCAGCTTCAGCGCCCAGGAATGGTCGCCGAGAAGCACCACGGTATCATCATCGGTTATCTTGCTGTTCCAGTTCTGTTCGAGCCGTTCGAGGTAATTCGTCCAGCCCGCAAAAATATCCATCGGCTTGTCACAGCCCAGCGAAAGATGAAGGTCGCCTATCGTGTATAGCACAGTCAGCCTCCCTCTTTATCTTAAGACTTGAGAAAATCAAGAACTACCTTGCTCATATCCTGCTTTTCAACAGAACCCGTAAATCTTACGGTCTTTGTGCGTGTTGCCGCAAGGGGAGCAGGCATCTTAGTGGAAGTTGCCTTCTCAAGACGGTCGATTATCTCAAACTCGTCGTCGGTGTCGATCTTGCCGCCGATAGCCTCGTAAACCGCGCCGCTGAACTTGTAGGGGTTAGCGGTGGACGCGATGACTGTCTTGGTTGTGTCGCCGGTAGCCTTCTTGTAGTCCTCATAAACCTTTGCTGCAACAGCGGTGTGCGTGTCGAGCAGGTAGGAGTAGTTCTCAAATGTGGACTTGATCTCCGCCTTTGTTTCGTCGTCGGAGCAGCAGCCTGCATAGAACAGCTCGCCGATCTTAGCCTTAACATCGTCGGAAACTTCGTATCTGCCTGTTTCCTTGAGCTGGCCGAACCAGTCGCGGATAACCGCGTCGTTCTCACCGGTGAGGTGATACAGCAGGCGCTCGAGGTTGGAGGAGATAAGTATATCCATAGACGGAGAAACAGTTGTGTAGAACTTTCTGTTTCTGTCGTAAACGCCCGTATTGATGAAATCTGTAAGGACGTTGTTGCTGTTGGATGCGCAGATAAGCTTGTTAACGGGAATGCCCATCAGCTTTGCATAGTAAGCCGCAAGGATGTTGCCGAAGTTGCCGGTCGGAACAACAATGTTGATCTTCTCGCCGAACTTGATCTCCTTGTTCTTTACCAGTTCTGCATAAGTAGAAACGTAGTAAACTATCTGCGGTGCAAGTCTGCCCCAGTTGATGGAGTTAGCGCTGGAAAGCAGGATGTTGTTTGCCGCAAGTCTGTCAGCGATGGACTTATCGGTAAATATCTGCTTTACGCCGTTCTGGCAGTCGTCAAAGTTGCCCTTGATGGCGCAGACATTAACGTTATTGCCCTCCTGAGTGGTCATCTGACGCTTCTGCATACGGGAAACGCCGTCCTCGGGATAGAACACGCTGATGGATGTGCCGTCGACATCCTTGAAGCCCTCAAGCGCAGCCTTACCTGTATCGCCGGAGGTTGCAACGAGAATTGCGATCTGCTTGCCGTCAACAGTTTTCTTTGCGGAAGTTGTCAGCAGGTACGGCAGGATCTGAAGCGCCATATCCTTGAACGCGCAGGTGGGACCATGCCACAGCTCAAGCACATATGTACCGGGAACAAGCAGAGATATCTCCGCAATGTTGTCAGAATCAAAATTCTTGTCGTTGTAAGCACTGTCAACGCAATGTCTGATCTCCTCGGGGGTGAAGTCGGTCAGCAGTCTGCTGAACACTTCATATGCACGGTCTGCGTAGCTCTTGTCGCAAAGTGCAAGTATCTCCTTTTCGGACAGAGCAGGAATGCTCTCGGGAACATAAAGACCACCCTCGTCGGAAAGGCCCTTGGTGATCGCGTGAGCGGAAGTCACCTTGAGAGAAGAATTTCTCGTGCTCCTGTAATTCATAATCAACGTCATCCTTTCATGCGGTTCAGTTAACGGTATAAATACCGTCCGCGGTAAACGCGTCCTCAACAATGTCGATGCGCACCACCCGCGGGAGCTCTCCCCGCGTAATTGTCACCTCTGCAACATCATACCTCGGCTGCAGGCCGCAGTCATGCTCCGTAAGATAAGCGTCGGATGTCAGTACGATCTTTCTCTGTTTGCGGCCGTCGACCGCTTCGATGCCTGACACCATGCTGTTCATCTTTCTGGTTTTTACTTCGGTGAATACTATAAATCCGTTAACCTCGGATATAATATCGATCTCGCCGGTTCTTTTGCGGTAATTCCGCCCAACGATACTGTGCCCGCGCCGCACAAGCAGTTCGCAGACAGCGTCCTCGCCGAGCCTGCCCTTTTCACTTCTGTCCATTTTTCTCGAAATGCTTCTTGAAAAACGAGGCTCTGTGTATCGGGCAGAGTCCGTATGTATCCACAGCTTCGATGTGTGCCTTCGTGCCGTAGCCCTTGTGCTTTTCAAAGCCGTACTGCGGATAGAGCAGAGCCTGCTCCTTCATATATCTGTCACGCGATACCTTTGCAAGTATCGACGCCGCCGCGACCGCTTCGCTGCGTGCATCGCCCTTTTTAAGGCATCTTATCTCCCCGTCTATTTCGGGGAGGACATCTCCGTCGACGATTATCATTCCCGCCTTTTCGTTCATACCTTCGTATGCCCGCTTCATTGCGAGAAGATCCGCTGACAGGATATCTGTCGCTTCTATCTCTTCAACCGTCGCGAACGCAACGCAGTATGCCTTTGCATTTGCGATTATTTCGTCATAGAGTTTTTCGCGTTTCTTTTCGGTCAGTTTTTTGCTGTCGTTAAGGCCGTTTATCGGCTTCTCGGGGTCGAGTATGACCGCCGCCGCATACACAGCGCCCGCCATCGGACCTCTTCCCGCCTCGTCGATCCCGCAGACGGAGCCATACACCGCGCGGACGCGCTCGTCAAACTCCCTCAGCGTGATATTCTCGAGATCAACGCCGTCGATGTGAAGCTGCTGTTCCTCGTTTTTATGGTGTTTCGAGAGTAATTCTGCCAATCTTTCCACCTCTGTATTCATCGAGGAGCGCCGCGGCTGCACGCTCTGTGTCCGGCACGCCGCCGGAAACGAGCATTCCGCGCGCCTTTGCTATCTCCGTGAGCACATCACCCTCGCCGCTTATCTTGTACCTTGCCTTCATAAGCTCGGGATAGTCCTCAAGAAGAAGCTTTCCCAGCGCCCTTGCCAGCGCTTCGGAATCCATTACGTCATCCTTTATTGCACCCGTGAAAGCAAGCCGCTGCGCAGCGATCTGATCATCAAACTTCGGCCAGAGTATTCCCGGCATATCCAGCAGCTCGACGTCCTTATCAATGGACACCCACTGCTTTCCGCGGGTAACGCCCGGCTTGTCGCCGACCTTTGTTTTCTTCGTTTTCGCCATGCGGTTTATAAACGAAGATTTTCCGACATTAGGGATACCCACAACCATAAGACGCAGCGCCTTGCCTATCATTCCGCGCGATTTTCTGCGCTCGATGAGATCGCTCAGCAGCGTCTTTACCGTCGGCAGGAAACGGTTGATGCCCTTTCCGCTGCGGCAGTCGCAGGTTATAACGGTTATCCCCTTTTCGGAGTAGTATCTGCGCCACGCCGCCGTTGCGTTATCGTCGGCATAGTCGCACTTATTCATTATCATAATGCGGGGCTTATCCTTTATCAGCTCATCCAGAATCGGATTTCTGCTGCTTTCGGGTATCCTCGCGTCGGTGATCTCCACCACGGCGTCGACCAGCTTCAAATCAGCTTCGATAAGCCGCTTAGTTTTGGTCATATGCCCGGGGAACCACTGAATATTTCCAACTTCGCTCATAATAATCCTATACTGTCGAACGGGTAAATTCTAACGAAAGCCTTGCCCATGATAAGATCTGTATCAACATATCCTACCGACGGAAGATCGCGGCTGTCGCGGGATCTGTTTCTGTTATCACCCATTACGAATACGCAGTGCTCAGGCACCACATAGTCTACCCCGCTCTCGCAATACTGCGCAAGCGTTGTGGGCTGTGCAATATAATCCTCGGAAAGCAGCTCGCCGTTGCGGTATACCTCGCCCTTGTCAAAGTCAAAGCGGATAGTATCGCCCTCAAGCCCGATAACGCGCTTGATTATCGGCTCGCCGTAAAATCCCGTGCTCTGGTTTCTGAGCTTATCTGCCTGTAAAACGACGATATCGCCGTAGTTCGGCGTATAGAAGAAATTCGTTGTGATCACCTTGTCCTGATCCTGCAATGTTTCGTTCATCGAGGGACCGTCGACGGTGATTGAGCGGAATACAAACAGATTAAGTGCAAGCATGAACAGCACCGCATAGACAAGGCTTCCCACCCAGTCGAGCGCGTCCGCGAACGGCTTGACAGACCTCTCGCTTATTTCGTTCGCCTTTTCTGTTATCTTTTCATCAAGATTCTTGTTCTTTGACATTGCACATACTCTTTTCTCAGCATATCCACGCTAAGCCCCGCCGAAGCGGAGCGTTGCATGAATGAGGTTGGTCTGATGTTAAATCAAACCTTGGACTTAACCTTGGCAGCCTTACCAACTCTGTCGCGCAGGTAGTACAGCTTAGCTCTGCGAACCTTACCGCCTCTTACTACCTCTACCTTTTCAACAGACGGGCTGTGAAGCGGGAAAACTCTCTCTACGCCGCAGCCGTGTGCAACACGTCTAACGGTGAAAGTTTCGTTGATACCGCCGTGCTTCTTAGCGATAACAGTGCCCTCGAACATCTGGATACGGC
>CAVIFG010000093.1:0-797 GCA_963641955.1 Escherichia coli | reverse complement strand
GTTTGTGGCAATAACCTTGTCCTTATCAAGCAGCGTGTCGTTCATCGAGCCGCCGTCAACGGTGATAGAGCGGAACACGAACAGATTAAGTGCAAGCATAAAAAGCACCGCGTAAACAAGGCTTCCCGTCCAGTCGAGCGCGTCCGCAAAGGGTTTTACGGCTCTCTCGCTTATTTCGTTGGCCTTTTGGGTGATTTTTTCATCAATTCTCTTGTCTGACATTGCACATTCTCTTTCTCAGCATATCCACGCGCAGCCCCGCCGAAGCGGAGCGTTGCATGAATGAGGTTGGTTTTATACGGAGCGCACAGATGTGCGGCATTCCCCGAATTAAACCTTGGACTTAACCTTGGCAGCCTTACCAACTCTGTCGCGCAGGTAGTAGAGCTTAGCTCTGCGAACCTTACCGCTTCTTACTACCTCGACCTTTTCTACTGTCGGGGAGTGGAGCGGGAAAACTCTCTCAATGCCGCAGCCGTGCGCAACGCGTCTTACGGTAAAGGTTTCGTTGATACCGCCGTGCTTCTTAGCGATAACAGTACCCTCGAACATCTGGATACGGCTCTTGTCGCCTTCCTTGATGCGTACGGAAACCTTTACGAGGTCACCGATCTCGATAGCGGGAGCCTCAGCCTTCATGCTACTCTGTTCAATGAGTTTTAATGCGTCCATTTTTTCCTCCTAGACTTTGCGGATATTCTTGAGATCGACTTTTTCGAGCATATTGCCAAGGGGATTTCCCTTGATCTCAGCGGACTATCCGGTATAATGTGTGGCTTTACGCCGCGCATTAACAC
>CAVIFG010000092.1:0-7994 GCA_963641955.1 Escherichia coli | reverse complement strand
ATATAATTGTATACCCATGTGGATAAATAGTTTTGCTTTCGGACATCTTTTCGGCATAAAATCTGTTGTTGCTGCAATAATATATTGTGATAAAACAGAATTTCTACCGAAAGGGTGATAATCGTTGAGCGAAGAGCAGAAGAACGACGCTCCGTTTTCCGAGGAGCAGAACCAGCAGATCGTCGACACGGGCATAGTCGCGGCGAACAATGCCAAGCACAATATCCATTGCCTGACAGTTATCGGGCAGATCGAGGGGCACTATATCCTCCCGCCGCAGAACAAAACCACAAAGTATGAGCACATCATCCCCGCGCTTATTGCCATCGAGGAGGACAGCACCATCGAGGGGCTGCTTATCGTGCTGAATACTGTCGGGGGAGATGTAGAGGCGGGGCTTGCCATCGCGGAACTTATCGCGGGGATGTCCAAGCCAACGGTATCTATCGTGGTCGGCGGGGGGCATTCAATAGGCGTGCCGCTGGCGGTAAGCGCCAAGAAAAGCTTCATTGTCCCGTCCGCAACGATGACGATACACCCCGTCCGCATGAACGGGATGATGCTCGGCGTGCCGCAGACGATGTCCTATTTTGAAAAAATGCAGGCGAGGATAACGCGTTTCGTGACCGCCAACAGCAATATGCCGCAGGAGCGCTTCCATGAATTGATGATGGAGCGTGACGAGCTGGTAATGGATGTCGGAACGGTGCTCGAGGGCGAGGCTGCTGTAAAGGAAGGTCTTATCGACTACCTCGGCGGCTTGTCCGACGCGGTGGGCTGCCTGTATAAACTCATCGAAGAAGATAAGCAGGCTGAAAGCAGGGAGCGCGGCGGCAGGAAAAAGCAGGCATCAAAAAAGAAAACCGACGCTTCTGCGGTCAGAAGAACCACCGCCACGCGTCCGAAAAATCCCACCGAGCCGCAAAAACGCTCCGCGACGGCGGTGGTGCGCCATGTTGATGGCAGCGACCTCAATTCCGCGGACTGGCGCGGGGAAAGATAACACATAAAAAGCCGCACTCCGCGGCGTACATATACATACAAGGGGAATAAATATGGATTACATAACGGTCATAATTCAGGCAGTGGTGCAGGGGCTTACGGAGTTCCTGCCGGTTTCAAGCTCGGGACACCTTTCCGTGGTTCAGCACATTACGGGCGTCGACGGAGAAACCGCGCTGATACTTTCCATCGTGCTGCATCTCGGAACGCTGGTTGCGGTTTTTGCGGCGTTCTGGGGCACAATATGGGGCATGATAAAGGAATTTTTCCTTACCATCAAGGATATTTTTACGGGAAAATTTTCGTGGAAAGGCATGAATGGCACCCGCCGCATGATGTTCATGGTGATAATCGCTACGCTGGTGCTGGTTCCCGCGTATTTGTTCAAGGACTTTTTCACGGGTCGTCAGGGGGACGGAGATATCGTATTCGAGGGCGTTGCTTTCCTCTTCACGGCGGTGCTTCTGTTCCTGTCCGACAGGTGCGGCAAGGGCACGAAAACCGGCGAGAACATGACGGTAAAAGACGCAATAACCGTCGGATTGTTTCAGTGCGTGGCGCTGTTTCCGGGCGTATCCCGTTCGGGCTCTACCACGGCGGCGGGGCTGTTCTGCGGGTTTGACAAAAACACCGCGGTGACATTCGCGTTTATCCTCGGTATCCCCGCGATACTCGGCGGAAGTGTGCTGGAGCTTGGCGGCGCGATGAAATCGGACATGGATATAGACTGGCTTATGCTTGCGGTGGGATTTGTCATCGCGGCGGTGGTCGGCTTCCTTGCAATAAAGCTTGTCGCATGGCTGCTCAAAAAGGACAGATTTAAAATATTCGGAATTTACACCGCCGTTATCGGCGTGCTGTGTATCGTCGGCGGTATGTGGGAGCATATCTCGGGCAATACGCTGAGAGCGCTTTTCGGCATAGGATAATCTTACATAAAAAGGATGTTGTGAAATGGCTGAAAGAAAATCAAGCGGAACAAAACGCACCACATCGCGGTCAACAGGCACGACGGGGCGTTCAAAATCCTCCGCGCGTTCCAAAAAAGCGGCGGAGCTTGAGGCACAGCGTATCCGCGAGGAAGCGCTTCGGCGCAGCACTCGCCGCCGCCATATCTGCTCCGTGATACTCTGCGCGGTGGGCGTGCTGCTCACGCTGCTTGCGCTGATACCCGGGTCGGAGGGCTGGAATGCGCTGTATAAGTTCATCCACGGCGTTTTCGGTCTGGCGGCTTATGCTGCGGGCCCGCTGATGATATACGCGGCGGTGGTCATCTCCGCAAAAAAGACCAGCAGCACCATTGCGTTCACGGTGTTCAAGATAATACTGTTTATGATAATGCTTTGCGCGGCGGCGGAGATATTCGGCGTCGGCAAGATAAACGGAGATAATTTCGGGGAAGTCTGCGCGTCGCTTTACAACGACGGCAAGGAATTCCGCGGCGGCGGATTTTTCGCGATAATACTCGGCGTTCCGCTACTCTTCCTCGGAAAGCTCGGCGCGGGGATAGTTATTGTTATTGTCGCGCTGGTATGCGTTTTCCTGATGACTAATCTTTCTCTTGCGGAAGCGGGCAAGGGCATCGCAGCGCTGTTCGGCAGCGCAAAGAATGCGGTTTCCGAGCGCCGCGAGCGCTACAAGGAAGAAACCGCCATCGCCGACGAGGAATACGAGCGCCTTGAGCAGGAGCGCAGGGTCGAGCGCCAGCTTGCGCAGGACAGAAAGCGCTTCCAGAAAGAAATCGACGACGAGCAGAAGCAGCGCGCAAAGCTCGAGCGTATAAGAAAAGTAGTATACAGCGTGGACGGCGAGGAGCCTGCCCCCAAGCCTGTTGAAACAAAGCCGGTGCCTGAGCCAGAGGGAATAAAGGTACCCGAGCAGGCGGACAGCACGGAAATAATGAAGGAGCAGGAAGAGGACAACCGTGATTACCGTGAGGCGCTGAAAAAATACATGGAAAAGCGCCATCCCATCATGCGCGACCCTGTTCCGCCCCCGCCCGAGAACTACGAGGACAAGGACGCGGATCTTGTTCCGATAATCGATGCGCTGAGCGAGTTTGATAAAGAGCACAGCGCCCCCGCGAGGGTTTCCAAGATAATCGACGCGCCGAAGTCCGACAGAACGACATCCGACGCCGTTCGGGAAGATATTTCCGACACGGACGAGGCGGAACTTCCGTTCGACCTTGATGATATCATCACCGAAACCAAGAAGAATGCGGAGCCGCAGAAAGTTCCCGCGCCGGTTGTGGATAAACCCGTTGAAAAGCCCTCCGCGCCGACAAAGACCCGCGGGGATCAGATAAAGCTTTCCGATGTGTACACCCTGCCGCCTGTTACTTTGCTGAACCCCGTTCAGAAGCGCGTGCCGCAGGCGGATATCGACGTTGAGATAAGAAACAACGCCGATAAGCTTGTTGAAACGCTAAAAAGCTTCGGCGTTCAGACTACATATCTCGGCGCGAGCCGCGGCCCGTCCGTAACGCGCTACGAACTACAGCCCGCCCCCGGCGTAAAGATAAGCAAGATAGCAAATCTTTCTGATGACGTCGCGCTGAACCTCGCGACCAGCGGCGTGCGTATCGCCCCCGTGCCGAACAAGGCGGCGGTCGGTATCGAAATACCTAACACCGTAAAGGATACGGTTTATTTCCGCGAACTGGTGGACACGCCCGAGTTCAAGCAGAGCTTCGACAAAAAACTTGTCACCGTACTCGGCAAGGACATCAGCGGCAACACGGTTTCCTGCAATGTATCGAAAATGCCGCACCTGCTTATCGCGGGTACAACGGGTTCGGGTAAATCCGTGTGCGTAAACTCGATAATCATGAGCATTCTTATGAAATCCACCCCGACGGACGTCCGCCTTATAATGGTCGACCCCAAGCAGGTCGAGTTCATGATGTACAACGGCATTCCGCACCTGCTCATTCCCGTGGTAACTGACCCTAAAAAAGCGGCGGGCGCCCTTGCGTGGGCAGTCACCGAGATGGACAACCGCTACACGATGTTCTCTGAAAACAATGTGAGAAACATCGACGGCTTCAACGAGCTTGCGGCGGATCCCGATTCCGGGCTTGAAAAAATGCCGCATATCGTTATCTTCATCGATGAGCTGGCGGATCTGATGATGGCTTCGCCGAAGGATGTAGAGGACAGCATCGTAAGGCTTGCGCAGAAAGCCCGTGCAGCGGGAATGCACCTTGTAATCGCAACGCAGAAGCCCACCGTGCAGGTCGTTACGGGACTTATCAAGGGTAACATCCCGAGCCGTATCGCGCTGATGGTTGCCTCGCAGATAGACAGCCGCGTTATCCTCGACGCAAGCGGCGCGGAGAAACTTCTCGGCAACGGCGATATGCTTTATATGCCCGTTGGCGTTCCGAAGCCGATAAGACTTCAGGGCTGCTATGTATCCGACGACGAGGTAGAGCGCGTTGTTGAGTTCATCAAGCAGACATTCACCGTCGAGTACGACGAGAACATCATGGCAGAGATCGAGCGGCAGACCGAGATCGTCAACAATTCCGACGGGAAGAATGACGAAGAATTCTCCGAGGACGGCGACGAAACCGACGAGAAGCTTGAGGACGCCATTGAACTTGTTGTCAACGCGGGTCAGGCGAGCACATCGTCCATCCAGCGCAATTTGAAGCTCGGCTACGGCAGGGCGGCGCGCCTTATGGACGTTATGGAAAAGATGGGCATAATCGGCCCGTTCGAGGGCGCAAAGCCCCGACAGGTGCTAATGACCAAGCAGGAATGGTACGAAAGAAAACTACAGAAATAACACACTTAAACGGATAAGCGAAAGGAAACAGCAAATGCCTTTTTTACCTGTATCGCGCGAGGACATGAAAGAGCGCGGGATAGAACAGCTTGATTTTATATGTTTCACGGGTGACGCGTACATCGACCACCCGACGTTCGGCATCGCGATAATCTCGCGAATGATAGAAGCCGCGGGTTTTACCGTGGGTATCATCTCACAGCCGATGTGCGACGCCGATTATAAAAAGCTCGGCAGACCGAAATACTGCTTCATGGTGACAGGCGGAAACATCGACAGCATGGTGTCGAATTACACCGTGGCGCTCAAAAAGCGCAACGACGACGCATATTCCCCCGGAGGGAGGGGCGGCAGGCGCCCCGACCGCGCTGTTATCACTTACTGCACGGCGCTGAAAAGACTCTTTCCCGATGTGGAAATATCCATCGGCGGACTTGAGGCTTCTTTAAGAAGATTTGCGCACTATGACTACTGGAGCGACAGCGTTATGCCCTCCATCCTTGTGGACAGCGGCGCGGATTATCTGATGTACGGCATGGGAGAGGTAACTCTCACACAAATGCTGAACAATTTCAAGGCGGGGTTAAAGCTTGCGGATATGCATGACCTGCGCGGTACCTGCTATCTGACCAAGCCCGAAAATACGCCCATCGGTGCGGTACAGTGCGACAGCTTTGAAATGGTGCGCGACAGCAAGAAAGCCTATGCCAAGGCCTGCCGCAAGCAGTACGACGAGCAGGACGAGGTGTACGGCAGGACGATAGTTCAGCGCCACGGAAACATGATGCTGGTGCAGAATCCTCCTCAGCGCTCCGTAACGCAGGAGGAATTCGACTACGCCTACGAGCTTCCGTATATGCGGACGTACCATCCCATGTACGAAAAAGACGGCGGCGTGCCCGCAATAAAAGAAGTCGAGTTTTCGATAACGCATAACCGAGGGTGCTTTGGTTTCTGCAATTTCTGCTCCATCGCGCTTCATCAGGGAAGAAAGGTGCAGACCCGCAGCGAGGATTCGGTATATAACGAAGCGGTAATGCTCTCCGAAAAGCCGAATTTCAAGGGATATATCCACGATGTCGGCGGACCCACTGCGAATTTCCGCCATCCGTCCTGCGAAAAGCAGGAGGAGCACGGCTTGTGCAAGGGCAGAAAGTGCCTTGCGCCGACGCCCTGCAAGAACATCAACGCCGACCACAGCGATTATATAAAGCTGCTGCGCCGCCTGCGCGGAATAAAAAAGGTCAAGAAAGTGTTCATCCGCTCGGGCATAAGATACGACTACATGATGCTCGATAAGAACAGCACATTCCTTGATGAGCTTGTTGAATTTCATGTAAGCGGTCAGCTGAAGGTAGCCCCCGAGCACGCCAGCAACAAGGTGCTGGATTATATGGGAAAGCCGCATATCGAGGTTTATGAGGAATTCGAGAAGAAATTCTATGAATCTACCCGCAAGTGCGGCAAGGAGCAGTATCTTGTGCCGTATCTGATGTCCTCGCACCCGGGCTGCACGCTGAACGAAGCGGTGGAGCTGGCGCTGTTCCTCAAAAAGCATAACATCCGTCCCGAGCAGGTGCAGGATTTCTACCCCACCCCCGGAACGATATCTACGGCGATGTTCTACACAGGGCTTGAGCCGTATTCAATGGAGCCTGTTTTCGTGCCGCGCACGCCCGAGGAAAAGGCGATGCAGCGCGCATTGCTCCAGTATTTCATGCCGAAGAACAAGCCGCTGGTCGAAAAGGCGCTTATCATGGCGAAGCGCCGCGACCTCATCGGTTACGGAAAGGAATGTCTTATAACCCCGTCGGAAAAGACCGCGAAGCAGTCCGCGCCGGCGCAGCGAAAGGCAGATAACCGCCACGGCACAAAGGATACAAAGGAAAGGATGGTCGGAGTTGGCAAACAGTCGGAAAAGACGAGGGGCAAGCCATCGTCAAGACGAAAGGGTTAAGGCGGTAAGTTTTGTCGCAGTATTCGTTATCCTTGCGACGGCGCTGTTCTTTTACCTTAACGATAATTTCTTTCATATAGGCTGCGTGCCCTCCACCCTCGAGATAATGCAGGCGGTCGGCCTTGCGAAAACGCCGTACACGGCTTCCGAGGGCGAAGCCACTGTGCATTTCATTGATGTAGGGCAGGGCGACTGCGAGCTTATCACCGTCGGGGAAAGCACGGTGCTTATCGACTGCGGCGAGAGCGATTACTACGACAACGTAAAGTCATACCTGACGAAGCTTGGCATAACAAAGCTGGACTACGTCATAGCTACTCATCCGCACTCCGACCACATGGGCGGAATGGGATATGTGCTGACGGATTTTAAGGTGGGACATTTCATGATGCCGCGCACCTCGGATGATATGATACCGTCCACTAGGGTTTACGAGCGCATGATCGGCGCGCTGGAGGAGAAGAACATCTCCGCGTCCTATGCCAAGGCGGGGGATGTCATCGAGCTGGACAACGGCGGCAGGCTGGAGATACTCGCGCCGCTGCACGACGATTACGATAATCTCAACAATTATTCCGTGACGATACGCTTTGTTTTCGGCTCCAACAGCTTCCTGCTGACCGGCGATATCGAGCGCGCCGCGGAGAACGACATTCTCAACAGCGGAGAGGATATAAGCTGCGATGTGCTTAAAGTGGCGCACCACGGCAGCACAAGCTCCAGCACCATGGCGTTCCTGCGCGAGGCTGGTCCGAAGTACGCCGTGATAAACGTCGGCAAGGATAATTCCTACGGGCACCCGAAGCAGGCAGTGCTGGATCGCCTGACCGAGATAGGCTGTAAATATTACACCACCATGCAGTACGGCGATATCGTATTTGCCACCGACGGGCAGGAGCTCACGCTGTATTCGTCAAAGGGGGATATAGCCGCATGATAATCGTCGACAGAATAGAAGAGGAATATGCGGTGGTGTTTTTCGGCGACGAACGCCGCGACATCCCGCTTTCAGAGCTGCCGGATGGGGTGCGCGAGGGGAGCGTTCTCGAAGAAACCGAGGATGGATTTGCAATAAACACCGAGGCGGAGAAAGAACGCCGCCGCAGCCTTGCCGAGCGCACTCACAGGCTCTTCGGAGAATAAAAACGATACCCGTACAGTGGATGTGCGGGTATTTTTATTGTGAAAATACACAAAATCTTCTTCTGAGAATAGGATGATATAATCAAAAACACGTTTTTTT
>CAVIFG010000091.1:0-8066 GCA_963641955.1 Escherichia coli | reverse complement strand
CTTCTATTATGCCGCGTATTTCGTCGGCGCCCTCGCCTGTCTGCGCGGAAAATTCGACGATAGTTATATCCTCGGCGCAGGGAAGCTCGTTCATCAGTGCCGCGCGGCGTTCCGCACGCTGATTTTTCGACAGCTTATCCGCCTTGGTAAGCACAACGACGAACGGTATCTCGTTGTCGATGAGGAAGTTTATCATCAGAATATCGTCGGCGGTGGGAGGATGGCGGAAATCCACCAGCTGAAACACCAGCGCGAGTTCTCTGTCGTCACCGAGGTAGCCCTCGATAAGCCCCGCCCAGCGCTCCTTTTCGCTCTTTGCGACTTTTGCGTAGCCGTATCCCGGCAGGTCGACGAAGTACACGTTTTCGAGCGAATAGAAGTTTATCGTAGCGGTTTTCCCAGGCACTGCGCTTACGCGGGCGAGGGATTTGCGGTTGAAGATCTTGTTTATCAGCGAGGATTTCCCGACGTTGGAACGCCCCGAGAATGCTATCTCCGTGCGCTCCGACGGGGGGATCTGCTTAAAGCTCCCGTAGGAGGTGAAAAATTCGGCTTTGTTAAAATTCATCTGTCACCTTAGTTGGCGTTGAGCACGGGCTGTTTCTTTTCCGCGTGCTTTCTGCCGATAGTTTTTTTCTTCATGCTTCCCGCTTTCTTTTCGGGGGAGCAGTTGGGGAGTACCAGCGCCGTTTCAAGCACGGTGTTGATGTCCTCTGCGGGGACGAATTTCACGTTCTTTTTAACGGTTTCGTCGATGTCGTCGAGGTCGGGGACATTGTCCTTGGGGATGCAGACGGTGGTTATTCCCGCGCGGTATGCCGCCATGGACTTTTCTTTCAGTCCTCCGATGGGGAGAACCTTTCCGCGCAGCGTTATCTCGCCAGTCATTGCAACGTCGCGGCGAACGGGCGTGCCCGAAAGCGCCGAAACAAGCGCTGTTGTGAGCGTTACGCCCGCGGAGGGGCCGTCCTTGGGCACTGCGCCCTCGGGGGCGTGGACGTGGATGTCCTTGTCCTTGTAGAAGTGCGGGTCGATTCCGTATTTCTCGGCAAGGGAGCGGGTAAGACTCACGGCAATCTTCGCGGATTCTTTCATTACATCGCCGAGGGAGCCCGTAAATTCCGTCTTGCCCGTGCCTTCCAGCACGAGGACTTCCAGCGGAAGCATGGTGCCGCCGACGGACGTCCATGCAAGCCCGTTTACAAGACCTATCTCATCGTGCGCTTCAAGGTGCTCGGGAAGATAGCGCTTGGTGCCGAGGAATTCCGTAAGGTTTTCGTCGGTGACGCTTACTTTCTTTTCGCCGGAAACGAGCATTTTCGCGCTCTTGCGGCAGATATCAGCTATCTTGCGTTCCAGCTTTCTTACGCCAGCCTCGCGGGTGTAGCTGTCGATAACGGAATACAGCGCCTTGTCGCTTATTTTCAGCGCGGAAGCGGTTTCGCCGTGCTTCTTGAGCTGCTTGGGAACAAGGTGCTTCTTTGCGATGTTGAACTTTTCCTCGCGGGTGTAGCTGGAAAGCTCGATGACTTCCATTCTGTCCAGCAGGGGAGCGGGGATGGTGTCAAGGCTGTTTGCGGTGGTGATGAAGAGCACCTCGCTGAGGTCAACGGGTATTTCTATGTAGTGGTCGATGAACGCGGTGTTCTGCTCGGAATCCAGAACCTCCAGCATAGCGGAGGAGGGGTCGCCCTTGTAGTCGCTGCCCATCTTGTCTATCTCATCCAGCAGGATAACGGGGTTTATGCTCTTGGCCTGCTTTAGGGCGGTGATTATTCTGCCGGGCATTGCGCCGACGTATGTTTTTCTGTGGCCGCGTATCTCCGCTTCGTCGCGGACGCCGCCGAGGGAAATGCGCGCGTAGTTGCGCCCGAGGGATTTCGCGATGGATTTGCCGATGGAGGTCTTGCCGACTCCGGGAGGTCCGTAAAGGCAGATTATCTGCCCCTTTACGTCGGGGGCGAGGGCTCTTACGGAAATGGTTTCAAGTATGCGCTCCTTGACCTTTTCCATGCCATAGTGGTCGCGGTCGAGCTGCTTCTTTACGTTTGCGATGTTGAGCTTGTCCTTGGTGCGGATGTTCCACGGAATGGAAAGCACGGTGTCAAGGTAGGTGCGGATGACCGCCGCTTCCTGCGAGGAGCCGCCCATTTTGCTGAGCTTTTCGGCTTCGTCCAGCAGCTTTTCCTCGGATTCCTGCGGAAGTCCCAGCGCCTGAATGCGCGCGGCGTAGTCGTCAAATTCCTCTATGGGGCTTTCGCCGTCGCCGAGCTGGCGGGATATCGCCTTTAACTGCTCGCGCAGGTAGTATTCGCGCTGGTTTTTGTCCACCTGCTCCTTGACCTGCTCCTGTATCTGCATTTCGGTTTCGATTATCTCTATCTCATTCCTGAGCATGGAAATAAGCGTTTCGATGCGTTTCAGCGTGCCGTTGGTTTCGAGCAGCGTCTGCTTGTCCTCAAGCTTCAGCACTACGTTGAAAACAACCTTTTCAAACAGGGAGGTGCAGTCATCCTCGGTCATAATGCCTTCGTAAAGCTCCCGCGGCATTTTCGGGGAAACAGCGGCGTAGTCCTCGAATGCGGACTTCAGCGCACGCTTTGCCGCTGCGGCGGTCGCCTCGGAAAGAGCCGCGCCCCGCGAGGGCATTTCCTTTATCTCATACCGCAGGAAGTCTGCGCCGCCGACGGGCTTTACAGCCTTTGCGCGGTAAAGTCCCTCAACAAGCACGCGGGTGGAGCCGTCCGGCGTGGAGAGAAGCTGGCGCACCTCCGCCACAACTCCCACGGAATAAATCGCGTCGGGGGAGGGGTCGGTATCTGCGGGGTCTTTCTGAGCCACGAGGAATATATGTCCGTCGTTTTCTGCGGCGGTCTTGAGCGCCTTTACGGAGCGCTCCCTGCCTACGTCAAAATGCAGCACCATGGACGGGAATACGACCAGTCCGCGGAGTGAAATCGCGGGCAGTACGGGATTTTTTGTCTTGTTTGTGTTTTCAGCCATCTTGCGTCGTCCTTTCCTTGTTTATGTATTTTTATATCTAAACTATTCTGCGCCGATATACTGCGCAGATGTGGCGTAAAATCGTTTTAGTGGATATAGCCTATATTATACTACTTTCTTTCAAATAAAGCAAGTCCTTTTGCGGCACACTTTATTCCGATTATATTTCCGTTCAGCGGAAAATGAGAGAGAATATGAGATATATAACAGGCTGATGGAGAACGTATATCCAGATAGTGTATCTTCCCACGGTAGCGAGCCACTTGAAATGCGTGGGGTAGAAGAATTTCGGCAGCGAGCCGCGCTTTGCCCAGATACCGAAGTAGCTTCCCGCAATGAAAAGGAAGAACCACGGCATCATCGGGAAATAATCCGCGGAATAGAAGCTCCTGTCATGCAGTCCCAGCGGGAACAGCACTCCCACTTCGTATGCCTTTGCGGGTAAATTCAGCTCGAACACCCCGCCGATACCTATGTAGCCGCTCTGTATGTCCCATGTAAGCACAAAAAGCAGCGCGCATACGATAATACCGACCGTTGCGGGGAGCAGGTCGAACAGTTTTTCCCCCAGCCCGAACACCATCATCGAAACGCCGAGGAAATGCAGTATTCCGAACATGATCGTACCGCCCGTAAAGAACGGCATAACGAACGTCATTATCATTCCGATGAAAAAGCACTGCGCGCCGCGCTTGATGTTGTTGGAGGAATAGCGGCAGACCGTACCCGATATGAAAATGAACAGCCCCGCGAAGATATCGCGGATAACGTCGAACCATCCGTCAAAGAAAATCGGCACATCCACGCCGAATATGTATTTCAGGTCGTACATCGCGTGATATACCACCATGCAGATTATCGCAAAGCCCCTTAATTCGTCCAGCAGACCCACGCGCGCGGAGCCTGATGCTTTTTTCGCTCTTTCAGCCATAGTTACCTCTGTCAAGTTTTTTCGGCAGCACTGGGCTGCTGTTATTAAGTATAACATATTTTTTAGAAAATTACAATAATCACTTGAACGTATTTGGCTTTTGTGGTACAATATAAGATGAAAATATGATGAAAAGTGTGCGCTTCTGCGGTTTTTCGGCGGAATTCGTGCACTCTCCCCGAAAGGAAGCATAGCTTGGAGCACATTTATATAGGAAATGTTAAGATAGAAAAGACCGCCGCGCTCGCCCCGATGGCAAGCGTTGCGGACAGGGCATACAGGCTCATGGCAAAGGAATACGGCGCGGCGTACTGCGTCGGAGAGATGGCAAGCTGCAAGGGGCTGTGCTATTCCGACAAAAAGACCGCCGAGCTGCTGACCGTTACGGAGGGCGAGCGCCCCATGGCGGTGCAGCTTTTTGGCGCAGAGCCGGAATTCATGGCGCGCGCAGTCAAGATAGCGGAGGAATATCACCCCGAAATAATCGATATCAACGCGGGCTGCCCCATGCCGAAGATAACCGGCGGCGGCGCGGGCAGCGCCCTCATGAAAACTCCGGAGCTGTTCGGCGAATGCGTTAAGGCGGCGTCCTCCGCGACTGACATTCCCGTTACTGTGAAGATACGCGCGGGATGGGACGGCGGTTCGATAAACGCCGTGGAGATGGCGAAAATAGCGGAAGAAAACGGCGCCGCGGCGGTGACTGTCCACGGGCGCACCCGCGAGCAGCTTTATTCGGGTAAGGCGGACTGGGAGATAATACGAAAAGTCAAGGAAGCCGTCGGCATTCCTGTGATAGGCAACGGCGACGTCGATTCCCCCGAAAGCTGCGCGGAGATGTATCGGCAGACGGGCTGCGACCTTGTTATGATAGGCAGGGGAAGCTACGGCAGGCCGTGGCTTTTCGGGCAGATACGCGACTATTTTGAGGGAAAACCTGTCCGCCCCGAGCCGCCCACGGAGGAAAAGCTTGAGATAATGCGAAAGCATATCGGGCTTATCGTTGCGGACAAGGGCGAGAAAATCGGCATGAAAGAAGCCCGCCGCCCCGCGGGATGGTATCTAAAAGGAATGCAGGGCGCGGCGCATTTCCGCAACCTCTGCGGAACACTGGAAACGCTCGATGACCTCGACAGGCTGATCGAACAGATATATAAAGAACAACAGGCATAAGGAGAAAACAAAAATGGAAAGCTTTAAGCAGAAAATAGCGGGTTTATGCGTATTCAACGTCAAGAGTGACCCCGTCCTCGAGGCATTCTCAATGCTGGGCGGAAAATCCCGCACCAAGAGTTATGATGGTTATTCGCGGCTGTGCAGCGCGCTGCTTCTTTCGGGGAAATCGCTGGGGGAGTACCTGCATGATATGCTGATATTCTCGGATTCCCCGCTGATATCCGCCTGCGCAAGGGAGAACAGCGAGCTGCGCACAAAAGCTGTGGAATGCGACCTTGAGGTAATGCGGTCTATCGCTTCGTATTCTTCCGAAGCGCTGAAAAGGGAGCTTGCGAAGCTTTACGGCGACGAGGGGTTCAATTCGCTCCCCGATTTTGAGGAGGGCGGATTTGACTACGGCGCGCAGTATTTCATTGATTTCGCGGCGAAGCACGGAAGCGGCGTGTTTGCGCAGTACAAGGCGTTCACATTCGACAACGGCGAGCTTCATCCCATCGAAAACACCGACCCCATCCGCCTTACCGATCTGAAAAATTATTCCGCGCAGAGAAAGCAGGTGGTCGAGAATACGATCTGCTTCCTGAACGACGAGCCCGCGCAGAACGTTCTGCTTTACGGCGACCGCGGCACGGGAAAATCCAGCACCGTAAAGGCGATACTCAACGAATACGACGGGCTGCGCATGGTCGAAGTCGCGAAGAACGACATTGCGGGTCTGCCCACGCTGTTCAGGCGGTTAAAGGATATCCCGCTGCACTTTATCGTAACCATAGACGACCTTACATTCGCCGAAAACGACGATCGCTTCGGCATATTAAAGGCGGTGCTGGAGGGTTCGCTGTCCGCCCGTCCCGACAATATACTTATCTACGCAACAACAAACCGCAGAAAGATTATCAAGGAATCCGCCGCTGAGCGCGAGATAAGCGGCGCGGACGCCATCGACGAAAGTATGTCGCTGGCGGACAGATTTGGTCTGTTCATTACATTCATCAAGCCCGACAAGGCAGGCTTTCTCGATATCGTGCGCCAGCTTGCCGAGGACAGGGATATAGACATCGGCGAGGAGAAGCTTTTCGCGGCGGCGGAGCGCTTTGCGCTGAAGCGCGGCGGACGCTCACCAAGAATAGCAAGACAGTTCATCGACTGGCTTAAAGGCAGGCTTGCGCTGGGCATGGATTATTGATTCGGAGAGAATATGAAAAAACATTTTATTATGGCGGCGGTTCTGTCCGCGGCGCTGCTGCTTGCAGGCTGCGGAGGGGAGGAAAGCTCCTCTGTCCCGACGGAGCTGACGGTTTCCCGCACGGAAAGCGGGAGCGAATATAATGCGTTTCCCGTTACGGTATGCGGGGAGGAGATAGAAAAATCCGTGGAGCGCGCGGTGAGCCTTTCGCCTGCGGTCACGGAGATACTTGCGGAATTAGGCTTTTCCGACAGGATAGTCGGCATAAGCAGCTACTGCGACTACCCGTCCGCCCTTTCCGCACCCGCTGTCGGCAGCGCCGAAAACCCTGATATCCAGCGGATAAAGGAGCTTGAACCCGACGCGGTATTCACGCTGACGGCGCTTTCGGAGCGCGAGAATTACGAGCTTACCTCCGCGGGGATAAAGGTCATACGCCTTTCGCCGCCGGAGAGCATGGAGGGATTTTCCACGCTGTACCACGATATCGCCTCTGCTTTTTACGGCAGGGAGCGCACGGATTCCGAAAAGCAGACGGAGCGCGCGGCTGAACTAGGCTCCCTTGCGCGGACGCTTGTAGAAAATTCCGCCAAGGCGGTGAAGCTGGAAAGCTTTGTTTATGTAACGGGGAAATGCACGCTTGCGGGGTCGGACACATTCGAGAATGCGGTGCTGTCGCTCTGCGGAGAAAACCTCTGTAAGGAAAGCGGGTATGCAGCCGCAAACGCGGAGCTGTCCCCGAAATACATCATCGCCGACAACACGCTTGACGATGCGGCGCTGGCTGCGGATGAAAATATCTCTGCGATGATAAACAGCGGCGCCGAGGTGATCTATGTTACCTCGCGGTGTTTCGAGCGGCCGTCCTCCCGCACAGCCGAGGTTTTCTCGGAGATAGCGGGTCAGCTTGCAAATAATACGGAGGAATAAATAAAATTTTCAGCCTGAGGGGCTTCTCTCAGGCTGATTTTTGTAGCATCACATCGGCGTGATGATATAACCGTTATCCTGCCAGTAGTCGATGACATCGCCGAGAATTGCGGCGTTGGTTTCGGAAACGGCATGGAGAAGATACACCGCGCCGTTATGCGTTTTTGAGGCTATTTTTTCAAATGCGGCGGACTTTTCCGGCTGATCATCGACCATCCAGTCGGGGTAGGCGAAGCTCCACAGTACGGTGGTGTAGCCCATATCCGCGGCGCATTTCAGCACCCTCTCGGAAAACTCGCCCATGGGCGGCCGCATGACGTACATTTCGTAGTCGAATTTCTCGAGGATATATTCATGCAGCTGCGAAAGCTCGTTGTAAAGCTCGTCCGGCGAGCACTCGGGAAGCGAGGGGTGGCTGAATGTGTGGTTGCCGATGGTGTGCCCCTCGGATATCATCCTGCGGATAAGCTCGGGATTTTTCTCGGCGTAGTCGTATGTTACAAAGAAAACGGCGCGGACATTTTTTTCTTTTAATGTGTCAAGAATATCGTCGGTGTAGCCGTTTTCGTACCCCTCGTCGAAGGTGAGCCACAGGCGCTTTTTGTCGCCGTCGCCGATGAAAAGCGCGTTTTTGCCGCCGTATTTGCGCTGCGCGTCCACCGCGCCGATGGGGCGGTTATTGCTGTCGGTGTCGACGCCCATTCCGTAGGCGATTTTGGTGTTGTCGATTTCGTTAAGGTTTTCGTACTGCGAAACCGCACCGGCGTAGCTGCCGACGGAGCCGCACAGCATTGCCGCGGCAACGGCGGCGCATATCGTTTTTTTCATGCATATCACTCC